>NZ_JBGLYV010000016.1:0-84716 GCF_047304225.1 Pseudomonas sp. Pseusp3
GTGCCGTTGAGCAGGGCCAGGCCTTCTTTCGCGGCCAGGGTCAGCGGGGTCAGGCCGGCGACTTTCAGCGCTTCGGTGGCTTCCATCCACTCGCCCCTGTAGCGCGCCTTGCCTTCGCCCAGCAGCACCAGCGACATGTGGGCCAACGGCGCCAGGTCACCGGACGCACCGACCGAGCCTTTCAGCGGAATGTGCGGGTACACCTCGGCATTGATCAGGGCGATCAGCGCGTCGATCACCACGCGACGGATGCCGGAGAAACCACGGCTCAGGCTGTTGACCTTGAGCACCATGATCAGGCGCACCAGCTCGTCGCTGATCGGCTGGCCGACGCCGGCGGCGTGGGACAGCACCAGCGAGCGCTGCAGGTTTTCCAGGTCTTCGCTGGCGATGCGGGTCGAGGCCAGCAGGCCGAAACCGGTGTTGATCCCGTAGGCGGTGCGGTTCTCGGCGAGGATCTGTTCCACGCAGGCCACGCTGGCCTCGATCTGGGCCGCGGCGCTGTGGTCGAGGGTCAGTTTCACCGGCTGCTGATAGACGTCACGCAGTTGGGTGAGGCTCAGTTGGCCGGGGATCAGGTTTAGCGCAGTCATTTTGTGCTCCTTTTGAGAGTTGTCATTAACTCACCAGACGCTCCGGAGTTGTCCGTTGTCCGTCGCGTCTGCCTTTTGGGGAGCCGCGCCTTGGCACGTTGGTGTTGTGTGGAAATCAGTTCAAATTCGGCAAAGCTTTCTGCAGCAAGGCCGGGTCTTTCAAAACGCTCGCAGCAGCGGCGATGTCCGGTGCCAGCCAGCGATCCTGGTCGTAAGCCGGAACGCGCTCGCGCAGCAGACGCCATGCGGCATCGGTGCCGGCGCCAAAACGTTGCTCCTTGAGGAATTCGAACGCCTGGGCCGCCAGCAGGTACTCGATGGCGAGGATCTGCGTGCAATTTTCCAGAGCGCGGTGCAGCTTCAGCGCGGCGTTAGTGCCCAGGCTCAGGTGATCTTCCTGCAGGCCCGAAGTCACGTAGTTGTCGAGCACCGCCGGTTGCGCCAGTTGACGGTTCTCCGCGCACAGCGAAGCGGCTACGTATTGCACGATCATCATCCCCGAGTTTACTCCCGGGTTGGCCACCAGGAAGGCTGGCAGACCGCTGACGTGCGGGTTGATCAAACGGTCCAGGCGACGCTCGGCGATGGAGCCAATTTCCGCCATGGCAATCGCCAGCAGGTCCGCCGCCATTGCCACGGACTGGCCATGAGGGTTGGCCTGGGACACCACACGGTAATTGTCCGCGGTGCCCAGCACCAGCGGGTTGTCGGTGGCACCGTTGAGTTCGGTTTCGATTTGCTTGGTCGCGTGCACCAATTGGTCGCGAGCGGCGCCGTGCACCTGCGGGATCGAACGAATGCTCAGGGCATCCTGCGTGCGAATGCCTTTGCTCTGGGCGATCACTTCGCTGCCGTCGAGCAAGGCCCGCAGATTGATCCCGACCTGTTGCATGCCCGGGTGCGGCTTGAGTGCAATGATCTCGGCGTCGAACGCGTCAATCTGACCGCGTTGGGCTTCGAAGCTCATTGCACCGATCACGTCGGCCCATTCCAGCAGGCGCGTGGCATCGGCAATCGCCAGGCAGCTCAGGCCGGTCATGCAGGGCGTACCGTTGACCAGGCACAAACCGTCCTTGGCACCGAGGCGAACCGGTTGCAGGCCTTCTTCGGCGAGGGCCTGCTGCGCGGAAACCACCTGACCGCGATAGCTGACATTGCCAACACCCAGCAGCGCGATGCCGATGTGCGCCATGTGGGTCAGGTAGCCCACGGAACCCTGGGACGGCACTTGCGGGGTGATACCACGGTTGAGCAGTGCCAGCAGTGCTTCGACGACCTGACGGTGCAGACCGGATTTACCGTGGCTGTAGTTGACGATGGCCGCGCACATGATCGAGCGGGTCTGCTCGTCGCTCAATACCGCACCAACGCCACAGGCGTGGCTAAGCAAGGTATTGCGCGACAACTGGCTGAGTTGTTCGTCCTGCAGCGAGACGTTGCACAGCGCGCCCAGGCCCGTGTTGATGCCGTAGGCACGTTCGCCGCTGGTGACGATGCGCTGGACGATGGCCTGGGCATTTTCGATACGTGCCCAGATCGGCGCCGACAGCTCAAGCTGTGCGCCATGACGCGCCACGGCGACCACATCCCGCCAAGTGACCTGCGCCTCGGTGATAACGATTTTTTCAGCCTGGGACATCATTAACCTCGTGCGTACAACCTGAATATTGATGCAGCTCTACCGCCGCCTTCGCGAGCAAGCCCGCTCCCACATTGGAATGCGATCAACTGTGGGAGCGGCGGTGCGACGATTCGACTTGCTCGCGAAGAGGCCAGTTCAAACACTGCAAATCTCTTTAAACCACCGCCGCCCGACGCTGCACAAAGCGGTCGACATACTCATCCGCCGGCGAATGCAGGATCTCTCTCGGCGTGCCGACCTGGATCAGGCGGCCGTCCTTGAGAATCGCGATGCGGTTGCCGATGCGCACGGCCTCGTCGAGGTCGTGGGTGATGAAGACGATGGTCTTGTGCAGGGTCTTTTGCAGTTCCAGCAACTGATCCTGCATCTCCGCGCGGATCAGCGGGTCGAGGGCGCTGAACGCTTCGTCCATCAGGATGATGTCGGTGTCCGCCGCCAAGGCGCGGGCCAGGCCCACACGCTGACGCATGCCGCCGGAGAGCTGATGCGGGTATTTGTTTTCGTAGCCCTTGAGGCCCACGGTGTTGATCCAGTGCAGAGCACGCTCGGCGCACATGGCTTTGCTTTCGCCACGGATTTTCAGGCCGTAGGCGACGTTCTCCACCACAGTCTTGTGCGGCAACAGGCCGAAGCTCTGGAACACCATGCTGATCTTGCGCCGACGAAATTCGCGCAGGGCTTCCATGTCGTATTGCAGGATGTCCACGCCGTCCACCAGGATCGCGCCACTGGTCGGGTCGATCAGGCGGTTGAAGTGGCGCACCAGGGTCGACTTGCCGGAGCCGGACAGGCCCATGATCACGAAGATCTCGCCGCTGCCGATGCTCAGCGACAGGTCGTTCACGCCGACCACGCAGCCGGTTTCGGCCAGTACCTGGTCCTTGGTCTTGCCCTGGCCGACCATGGCCAGCGCATCCTTGGCGCGGTTGCCGAAAATCTTGAAGACGTTCTTGACTTCGATCTTGCTCACGGTTGCGTTGTTCATTTGCTCACCTCATGCCGTGCGCGACCATACGCCTGTGTAATGCGGTCGATCACCACAGCCAGAATCACGATCGCCAGACCGGCTTCAAGACCACGTCCGACGTTGAGGGTCTGAATCCCCACCAGCACGTCTTCACCCAAACCACGGGCACCGATCATCGAGGCGATCACCACCATCGACAGGGCCATCATGGTGGTCTGGTTGATCCCGGCCATGATGCTCGGCAGGGCCAGCGGCAGTTGCACGCCGAACAGTTGCTGCCAGCGGTTGGCACCGAAGGCGTTGATCGCTTCCATCACTTCACCGTCGACCTGGCGAATGCCCAGATCGGTCAGGCGGATCAGCGGTGGTGCGGCGTAGATCACCGTGGCGAAAATCGCCGGGACCTTGCCCAGGCCAAACAGCATCAGCACCGGGATCAGGTACACGAAGCTCGGCATGGTCTGCATGATGTCCAGCAAAGGCATCAGCACCGAACGCAGGCGATTGCTGCGTGCCGAGAGAATGCCCAGCGGAATGCCGATCAGCACCGAGATGATCGTCGCCACCATCATCAGCGCCAGGGTCTGCATCAGCTTGTCCCAGAGGCCGACCGCACCCACCAGGAACAGCAGGCCGACGATAACCGCCGTGGTCACGACCTTGCGGGTCGCGTGCCAGGCCACGCCCGCCACGATAGCCAGCATCAGCCACCAGGGCGCTGCGCGCAGCAGGCCTTCAAGATTGACGATTGCCCACAACAGGGTGTCGGAGATGTGCCGGAACACGTCGCCGTAGTTGGTAACCAGCGAATCGACCCAACTGTTGACCCAGTCGGCGATGGAAAAGGTAAAGCTTTCGGGAAACATAAGAGACTCTCAATCAAGGGGTTGCGATCAAGCATCCGACTGCCGCTACCGGCAGTCGGAGAGGCCCAACCTACAAGGCCGCGTCGATTTTCTTGGCTGCGTCGTCGCTCACCCATGCGTGCCAGACTTCAGGATGTTCCTTCAAGAAGATCTTGGCCAGTTTTGGCGACTCGATCCGCTCTTTGGTCATGCGTCCCAGGTTCTGGTTCAGCAGGTCGATCGGCAGGTTGACCTTTTCCAGCACGGCCACCAGTTCCGGGGCTTCGTCGTGGAAGGTCTTGGACAGGCCGACCTTGATGGTCACGGTCTTGTCCACGCCCGGCTTCTCTTCGAGTTTCACCACGTCGACCTGGCCCATCAGCGGGGTTGGCGACCAGTAGTAGAACAGGATCGGCTCGCCACGCTTGTAGCTCGACAGTACGGCGGCATCCAGCGCCGGGCCGGTGCCTGGGCGGAAGTTGGTGTAGGTGCTTTCCAGACCGTAGCTTTTCAGCATTTCGCTGTTGTCCAGCTCACAGGTCCAGCCAGCCGGGCAGTTGTAGAAACGGCCCTTGGAGGGCTCTTCGGCGTCCTTGAAAATCGCCGAGTACTTGCCCAGGTCAGCAATGTTTTTCAGGTCTGGCGCCTTGGCTTCCAGCTTGCGCTTGGCATCGCCTTCGATCACGTAGCGCGGTACGTACCAGCCTTCGACGGCACCCACCACTGGCGCGCCGACACCGACGACTTTGCCGGCCTTCTCAGCCTTGTTCCAGACTTCGCTGCGGCCGACCCACTCTTCGGCAAACACCTGGATGTCGTTGCTGCTCAGAGCGTTTTCCATGGTGATGGAGTTGCCCGGCAGGCTGTCGGTCTTGCAGTCGTAGCCTTTCTCCAGCACGACTTGCAGCACGTCGGTCAGGAGCATGGCGCTTTCCCAGTTCAGGCCGGCAAATTTCACCGGTTTGCCCGACTCGCACCAACCCGCCGCCTGAGTGGCGCCAGCGCTGGCCAGCAGGCCCATGGAAAGCAATGTGGTCAGCAGGGTCTTGTTCGATTTCATTGTAGTGACGCTCCTAATCATGAATTGGCTTACGGCAGTCAAGAGGCATCCAGCCCTGTCCACGTCCAATCAGGCCTGCGCCGCAGCGCGACCCACATTCAGCTTTTGTTCGGTGATCGCGCCCTGCTCGACCGGCAGGATCAAACGATCAGGCACTGTGCCGTGCCATTTTTTTGCGCATACGTAATACAGGGCAGCGGGAAGCACCAGACCGATGACCCAGGAAATATCCACATCACCCAGGGCCGCCACCAGCGGACCGGTATAGAACTTGGTGGAAATGAACGGCAGTTGCACCAGCACACCGAACACATAGACGCTGATACCGAGAAGGTTCCAACGACCGTAGCGACCATTCGGATCGGCCAGAGCCGGTACGTCATAGCGCTCGCGAGTGATGCAGTAGTAGTCCACCAGGTTGATCGCGCTCCAAGGGGTAAAGAACGCCAGCAGGAACAGGATGAAAGACTTGAACGCGCCGAGGAACGAGTGCTGTCCGAGCAACGCCATCAGGGTCGCAGCACCGACGATGACCAGCACGAAGACCAGACGCTGCAAGCGCGTTACCTTCAGGTCACCACGGAAACCGCTGATGATGGTCGCAATGCACATGAAGCTGCCATAGGAGTTCAGCGTGGAGATGGTGACCTTGCCGAACGCGATGCTGAAGTACAGCAGCGCGGCGGTGGCACCGGTACCACCCAGACCAACGATGTACGCCACTTCGTGGCCGGCGTATTGCCCGTTGGCCGAAGCGGCAGCGAACACGCCGAGGACCATTGCCACCTGCGCACCAATGACCGAACCTGCGCCCGCGGCAAAAAAAGTTTTCACCGCGGAAATCTTGCTCGGCAGGTAGCGAGAATAGTCAGCCACATAAGGGCCGAAGGCGATCTGCCAGGATGCCGCGAGCGACACCGCGAGCAAGAAACTGCTCCAGCTGAAGTGGCGGATTTGCAACAGTGCGCCAACGTCAACCTGGCTCATCAGACGGCTGAACAGATAAACAAAGGCAATCACGCCAATGACACTGGCAACACGGCCGATCCAATGGATCACCCGATAACCGAGCACCGTGACCAGCACGATGACACTGGCGAAAAGGAGGATGCCGACGGTGTCACTGACGCCAAACAATTGGCCCAGCGCCTGGCCGGAAAGCACGGTGCCCGTTGCAGTGAAACCGAGGTACATCAGACAGACCAGCACGATCGGGATGGCCGCGCCATAAACGCCGAACTGCACACGGCTGGAGATCATCTGCGGCAGGCCAAGCTTTGGACCTTGCGCGGCATGCAGCGCCATGACGCCACCGCCGAGCAGTTGCCCGATCAACAGTCCGATCAACGACCAGAACACGTCACCGCCCAGCACCACGGCCAAGGCCCCGGTGACAATCGCGGTGATTTGCAGGTTGGCACCCATCCACAGGGTGAACTGGCTAAACAGACGACCGTGTCTTTCCGCTTCCGGGATGTAGTCGATCGAGCGTTTCTCGATCAACGGTTTGCTGCCTGCACGTTCGCTGTTAACAGCCATGGTTCAACCTCTGTGGATTGTTATTGGAATTTGCTGTGAAACCGCTTTGTGTGGAACTGCTTTTTTGTGGGAGCGGGCTTGCTCGCGAAAGCGATGTATCAGCCAGCACAGATGTTGAATGTGCCGGCCTCTTCGCGAGCAAGCCCGCTCCCACAGGTAAAGCGGTGCCACAGGTTTGGCGTTATTTGCCAGTAATCATCGGCAGGTTCAGCCCTTGTTCCTTGGCGCAGTCGATGGCGATCTGGTAACCAGCATCGGCGTGGCGCATGACACCGGTGGCCGGGTCGTTGTGCAGGACGCGAGCGATACGCTCGGCCGCTTCGTCAGTACCGTCGCAGACAATCACCATGCCCGAATGCTGGGAGAAGCCCATGCCGACGCCGCCGCCGTGGTGCAGGGACACCCAGGTCGCGCCGCTCGCAGTGTTGAGCAGGGCGTTGAGCAGTGGCCAGTCGGACACGGCGTCGGAACCGTCCTGCATCGATTCGGTTTCGCGGTTCGGGCTCGATACCGAACCGGAGTCCAGGTGGTCGCGACCGATCACGATTGGCGCGGACAATTCACCGCTGCGCACCATTTCGTTGAACGCCAGACCCAGCTTGGCACGCAGGCCCAGGCCAACCCAGCAGATACGTGCCGGCAGACCCTGGAAGCTGATGCGCTCGCGAGCCATGTCCAGCCAGTTGTGCAGGTGGGCGTCGTCCGGGATCAGTTCTTTTACTTTTGCGTCAGTCTTGTAGATGTCTTCAGCGTTGCCCGACAGTGCCGCCCAACGGAACGGACCGATGCCGCGGCAGAACAGTGGACGGATATAGGCCGGTACGAAGCCAGGGAAGTCGAATGCGTTTTCGACGCCTTCTTCTTGCGCCATCTGGCGGATGTTGTTGCCGTAGTCGAAGGTCGGGATGCCTTGCTTCTGGAATTCCAGCATCGCCTTGACGTGCACGGCCATCGATTGCTTGGCTGCTTTGATCACAGCTGCCGGCTCGGTCTTGGCACGAGCGCGGTACTCTTCCCAGGTCCAGCCAGCCGGCAGGTAGCCGTTGAGCGGGTCGTGGGCGCTGGTCTGGTCGGTGACCATGTCCGGACGCACACCGCGACGGACCAGTTCCGGCAGGATTTCTGCCGCGTTGCCCAGCAGGGCGATGGAAATCGCTTTGCCTTCTTTGGTGTATTTGGCGATGCGGGCCAGCGCGTCGTCGAGGTCTTTGGCTTGTTCGTCGACATAACGGCTTTTCAGACGGAAATCGATGCTGACCTGCTGGCATTCGATGTTCAGCGAGCAAGCGCCGGCCAGGGTTGCAGCCAGTGGCTGAGCGCCACCCATGCCGCCCAAGCCAGCGGTCAGTACCCACTTGCCGGTCAGGTTGTCGTTGTAGTGCTGGCGACCGGCTTCGACGAAGGTTTCGTAGGTGCCCTGGACGATGCCCTGGCTACCGATGTAGATCCAGCTGCCGGCGGTCATCTGGCCGTACATGGCCAGGCCTTTGGCGTCCAGTTCGTTGAAGTGTTCCCAGCTCGCCCAGTGCGGTACCAGGTTGGAGTTGGCGATCAGTACGCGCGGGGCGTTGCTGTGGGTCTTGAACACGCCGACCGGCTTGCCGGATTGCACCAGCAGGGTCTCGTCGTCGTTCAGGTTGGTCAGGCTTTCGACGATCTTGTCGTAGCATTCCCAGTTACGTGCCGCACGACCGATACCACCGTAAACCACCAGTTCTTTAGGGTTCTCGGCAACTTCCGGATCGAGGTTGTTCATCAGCATGCGCAGCGGCGCTTCGGTCAGCCAGCTCTTGGCGGTCAGCTTGTTACCGCGGGCAGCACGGATTTCAACGTCACGAAACTTAGTAGGTTTATTGTCAGTCACGAAAAGAACTCCTCAGCAATCAATCCAAACCAACCCAGGCAGTGGGCGAGCAAGCCAATGGGCATCAGTGCACACCGGCGAATCAGTGGACGATGGTTGAGTCCTCGCGACTCATACACATACGTCTTTACTTGTACATACAAGCATATGCAATCAAGCGGCCAACTTGCTGGATGAGCATTCAAGAAAAATTCTGAAATGGCTGCAGAGCGCCTGGAACAAGGGTTTTGGCGTAGATGAAATTTTTCGAGGGGTTTTTTTGGAGGATAGGCGGGTTGTTACTTGAGCGTGGTTTTGCGCCACGCTGGGGCGTTCGGTAACAAAGTGGTGCGCGGAGGGAAACGGAGTTGAAGGAGGGAAACAACATTGCCTGTAGGAGCGAGCTTGCTCGCGATGGTCGTCAACGATAACGCGTAGAACCAGATGCCCAGCGGCGAATCTGGTTTTTTCGCGAGCGAGCTCGCTCCTACAGGGATGGTGTATTAGCGTGCAGTCAGCTCGATCACACAGCAGGCGGCATTGCTGGTGACGTCCAGCAGGCCAGTGTTACCGACCAGTTGCAGGCAATCATGGCGACCCAGCTGCGAAGCATTGTTACCGACCTTCACCTCAAGCGCATCGCTGATGCTGAACACCAGCACAGTCCCGGCCTCGCTGAAGAACCGCTGCTCACCGCTCAGCCATTGCAGCCGCGCGCTGTAACGCTTCGGCGCATAGATCAGGTTGAAATCGCGGATCGGACCGCCGAGCAAGGTGCAGGACACCTGGCTTTCGCCGCTGAAGGCAAAAGGATCGAGGGGCAGCAACGGCCGCGTTACCTGACCGTCAACCGACAAGGTCATGCCGTCGCCCTGCAACACAGTGATGATCCGCTCGTAACCGGCGAAGGTGGAAAATCCGCCCGACTCGCCGATGTCGGCAATCGACAGACGCCAGCCGAAGCCATCCAGGCCGATGCCGGCATCGCGAGTAATTTCTTCAGTGCTGCCGCCGCCGTTTTTCCAGGGCATGCGCGGGTAATCGACTGCTCTTAAAACCTTCAGGCTACTCATTTGTGAAACCGACCTTCCAGACGATGACGGGAACCGGGGTGGATCAAGCGGGCGGCGGTCACTGGCTGGCGGCCGGACCAGGTGCGGCGACGGATCAGCAGGCACGGCTCGCCCTTTTCAATCTGCAGCAACTTGCACTCGGACGGCTCGGCCAGGATCGCCTCGACCACGTGCTCGCCTTCGGTCAGCGGCGCGACCTGGTTCAGATAGGCATATGGCGTTTGCAGGGTGAAGTCCTGCTTGAGGTAGTCCGGCGCCACCAGCGCATTGACGAAACGGTCTTCGATTTGCACCGGAATATCGTTTTCGAAATGCACGATCAGCGAGTGGAACACCTTCTGCCCTTCGCGCATGTCCAGGGCCAGGGCGCGCTCGGAACCGGCGGCCTCTTCTTCAAGGGTGATGACCTTGCAGGTGTGGCGATGACCGCGAGAGGCGATTTCGTCGGCGATGTTGTGCACTTCGAACAGTGCGGACTGGCTTTTCGGCTCGGCGACGAATGTGCCGACGCCTTGCATGCGCACCAACAGACCGTCGGCAGTCATCTCGCGCAGCGCGCGGTTGATGGTCATGCGACTGAAGCCCAGCTGGCTGACCAGCTCGCTTTCCGACGGCACGCGGTAGTGCGGCGGCCAGTTTCCACTGTCGATTTGCTGGGTGATCATCTGTTTGACGCGGGCGTACAAGGGCGCCGGACTGTCGCCCATGTTCGCGGCCAACGGAGAGACTGGAGGCGGAGTCGGCACGGTTAATCCTTGTTCGTTGAAAAGAGATTGCTAGCTTGCCGGAGTTTACCGGGCAGGCAAACGTCTGTATATGTATATACAAATAACACACGATGGGGTGCTGAACCATGTCCGCCTTCTTTGCCGAACGCGCGCTGCTGCCTAGTGGATGGGCCAACAATGTACGTCTTGAGGTCAACGCCGACGGCGTATTGACCCATATCCAGGCCGATTCCCATGCAGATGGCGCCGAGCGGTTGAGCGGCCCGCTGCTGCCGGGCATGCCGAATCTGCACTCCCACGCCTTCCAGCGGGCCATGGCCGGGCTGGCGGAAGTGGCAGGCAATCCGAACGACAGTTTCTGGACCTGGCGCGACCTGATGTATCGTCTCGTCGGAAAAATCAGCCCGGAGCAACTCGGCGTCATCGCTCGTCAGCTGTACATCGAAATGCTCAAGGCCGGTTACACCTCGGTCGCAGAATTTCACTATGTGCATCACGACAGCAATGGTCAGCCTTACGCGGATCCGGCCGAGCTGGCCCTGCGTATCAGCCAGGCTGCCAGTTCCGCCGGTATCGGATTGACCCTGCTGCCGGTGCTCTACAGTCACTCCGGTTTCGGTGGCCAGGCGCCGAACGACGGTCAGCGCCGTTTTATCAACAGCACGGAAAACTACCTGAAGCTGCAATCGCGCCTGCAACCGGTCCTGGCGCAACAGCCGGCGCAGGCCCTGGGCCTGTGCTTCCATTCGCTGCGCGCGGTCACGCCGCAGCAGATCAGCGAAGTGCTGGCGGCCAGCGACAAGCAATGCCCGGTGCACATCCACATCGCCGAACAGCAGAAAGAAGTCGACGACTGCCTGACCTGGAGCGGTCGTCGCCCGCTGCAATGGCTGTACGAAAACATCGACGTCGATCAGCGCTGGTGCCTGGTCCACGCGACTCACGCCAACCCGGAAGAAGTCACCTCGATGGCCAAGAGTCGCGCCATCGCCGGCCTGTGCCTGACCACCGAAGCCAACCTGGGGGACGGGATTTTCCCGGCGGTGGATTTCCTCGCCCAGGGCGGCCGCATGGGTATCGGTTCCGACAGCCATGTGTCATTGAGCGTGGTGGAAGAATTGCGCTGGCTGGAATACGGCCAGCGTCTGCGCGACCAGCGGCGTAATCGTTTGTATGGCGCGGATCAGCCAATGGTCGGCCGCACGTTGTTCGATGCAGCGCTGGACGGCGGTGCTCAGGCGCTGGGTCAGCCGATTGGTGCACTGGAAGTCGGCAAGCGCGCCGACTGGCTGGTGCTCGACGGCAACGATCCGTATCTGGCGACAGCCAGCGGCGACGGGATTCTCAATCGTTGGCTGTTTGCCGGCGGCGATCGTCAGGTGCGGGATGTGTTGGTCAATGGCCAGTGGGTGGTGCGGGATGGGCGGCATGCCGGCGAAGAAGAAAGCAGCCGTGCGTTCACCCAGGTACTGCGCGACCTTCTAGGCTGACACCGAAACAATACTGTAGGAGCGAGCTTGCTCGCGATGGTGTATCAGGCGCCTTGGCGTCGACTGACACTCCATCGCGAGCAAGCTCGCTCCTACAAGGGTTTGTACGGTCAGTCCGAGGTCTTGGCCATCTGCTGTTCCGACGCCCGCCAGATCAGCCGCGTGGTGTCGTAACCCTGCTGACGCGCCTTGCTCAGCAACTCCTCACGCACCACACCGTTCACGGTCGGGCTGCGCGACAACAACCACAAATACTTGCGGCTTGGATCCCCGACAATGGCGGTCTTGTAGTCATCGCTGACGTACAGCACCCAGTATTCACCCTTCGCCGTACCCGGAATCAGCCTGGAGAACCAGGTATCGAATTCGACCCACAGCTTGTCGTTCTTGCCGGGCTCCTGTGGATAAGCCGTGCCCTTGACCTCTTCCCATTGCCACTGCGCCGTCAGGCAGCGGTTCAACACGGCAATGTTGCCGTCAGGCTTGAGCGTGTAATGGGCTTCGGATTGCGCGCAGTCGCGCTGGAAGTACATCGGCATGCGGGCCAGCTCGTACCAGGTGCCCTGGTAGCGCTTGAGGTTGACGCTTTTGACAGTCTTGGGGGCCAATGGATCCTGGCCAGGCGTGGCACAACCGGCCAACATCAGGCCGGCGAAAAGGATGATCAATAACTGCTTCATTATTTTTCTCCCGCGGGCAAACGCCCCGGTTTACTTCAGGCCTTGGCCGGAAAACATCAGCACTTTGTCACCGGCGAACTGCACGCTGATAAAGCTGTTCTTGTCGCCCCAGGTGCAACTGGACATGCCGAGCGCGCCTGAACAATCGGCGGGTTTGCCCAACAGGGTTTCCACATCGGCCTTGGCCATGCCGGACGAGAGCTTCGAGTAGTTTTCCTGATTGACCTTGCTGCAGGCAGCCAGCAACACACAGAACGAAAGCAGGGCGATGGAACGCAACGACATGGTGAAACTCCGGGGGGGCGTAAGGGATTGGCATGGCTGCCAAGCTGAAGCTTAGAAGAGAAAACCCCTGTGTGGTTCCGTGCCCGGCAGGCTATTTATCGGGCCACTCGTCTACCTTTTGCCGAAAATCAACCAATTCCCTTGTTAATCGAGCATTTCGTCGTTTTTCAGCAAATCTGCCTAATCTTTGGCGCCGTTCAGTCGACATACATGCAACGCAAAGCCACGTCGTTGGCATTTGCTCCCCCCTTTTGTAGACCTGACCCTCTGCGGTAGCTCACCCATGACCAGAAACATGAAGTTCAGCCACAAGATCTTGTTGGCTGCCGCCCTCGTGGTGGCTGTCGCATTCGCTTGTTTCATCCTGTTCAACGACTATCGCCAGCGCGAAACCTTGCGCAACAGCACCGAAGCCTCGATGCAGGAACTCGGCAGCCTGACCACCAGCAACATCAAGACCTGGCTGGAAAGCCGCATGCAATTGCTGCAGTCGATGGCCCAACAGATCACTGCCGATGGCAATGCTCCCGCTGGCCTGAAACGGATCATCGACCTGCCCGCCTACACCGGCAATTTCCAGCTGAGCTACTTCGGTGGCGCCGATGGCGTGATGTTCTCGGTCCCGGCGGGCAACCGTGCGGCGGACTACGACCCACGCGCCCGTGGCTGGTACAAGGCAGCCAATAGCGCCCAACAGAGCATCGTCACCGAACCCTACATTGCCGCGTCTTCCGGCAAGCTGGTCATCACCGTGGCCACCCCGGTGCAGCACCAGGGCCAGATGATCGGCGTCGCCGGCGCCGACATCGACCTGTCCAGCGTCAGCGCGATCATCAATTCGTTGAACTTCGGCGGCCACGGTCATGCGTTCATCGTCGGTGCCGACGGCAAGATCCTGATTCACCCCGACAGCAAGCTGGTGCTCAAGAGCCTGGCCGAGGCCTATCCGGGCGACACACCCAAAGTCAGCGCGGGCATGAAAGAAGTCGAGATCGACGGCAAGCGCCAGTTCATCTCTTTCACCCACGTCAGCGGCGTGCCATCGGCGGACTGGTATGTGGCGCTGGTGCTCGACCAGGAAACGGCGTTCTCGATGCTCAGCGAATTCCGCACCTCGGCAATCATCGCCATGGTGATTGCCGTGGTGATCATCATCGCCTTGCTGGGCATGCTGATCAGCCTGCTGATGCAGCCGCTGCTGACCATGGGCCGCGCCATGCACGACATCGCCGAAGGCGAAGGTGACCTGACCAAACGCCTGACCATTCACGGCCACGACGAATTCGGTGCGCTGGGACTGTCCTTCAACCGCTTCGTCGAGCGCATCCATGCCTCGATCATCGAAGTGTCCTCGGCCACCGGCCAGGTCAACGAGGTGGCGTTGCGCGTGGTCGCAGCCTCCAACTCGTCGATGTACAACTCCGACCAGCAAGCCTCGCGCACCAGCAGCGTGGCAGCGGCCATCAACCAGCTCGGGGCCGCCGCCCAGGAAATCGCCCAGAACGCCGCCCTGGCTTCGCAACATTCCAGCGATGCCCGCAGCCTGGCCGAAGACGGCCAACAGGTGGTGGATAAAACCATCGCGGCGATGCAGCAGCTTTCGGCCAAGATCAGCGATTCGTGCGGCAACATCGAAACCCTCAACAGCAACACGGTCAACATCGGACAGATTCTGGAAGTGATTACCAGCATCTCCCAGCAAACCAACTTGCTGGCACTCAACGCCGCCATCGAAGCAGCGCGGGCCGGTGAAGCCGGTCGTGGTTTTGCCGTGGTGGCCGATGAGGTGCGCAACCTCGCTCACCGCACCCAGGACTCGGCGCAGCAAGTGCAGACGATGATCGAAGAGCTGCAAGTCGGCGCCCGGGCAGCGGTGGGCATCATGACCGACAGCCAGCGTCAGAGCGAAAGCAGCGTTGGTATCGCCAACCAGGCTGGTGAGCGCCTGGGCAGCGTGACCCAGCGCATCGGTGAGATCGATGGCATGAACCAGTCGGTCGCCACCGCGACTGAAGAACAGACGGCCGTGGTGGAGTCGATCAACGTCGACATCACCGAGATCAACACGCTGAACCAGGAGGGTGTGGAGAACCTGCAGTCGACCTTGCGAGCGTGTGCCGATCTTGAGCAGCAGGCGGCGCGGTTGAAGCAGTTGGTGGGTAGTTTCAGGATCTGAGGCAACCTCACCGGCCTCATCGCGAGCAAGCTCGCTCCCACAGGGATCTTTGTTGCACTGGAGATCTACTGTGGGAGCGAGCTTGTTCGCGATGACGGCATCAGCTACAACGAAAAATCAGAACCGAGAGCCCGGCTTCGACAGAAACTCCAATTCCTCAGCCGTAGACTCCCGTCCCAACACCGCATTGCGATGCGGAAACCGTCCAAATTGCGCAATCACTTTCTGATGCCGCTCGGCATAGTCCAGATAATCGCTGAACAGCGCCCGATCAGCCTCCGGCTGCTGCGCCACCAGTTCGATGTAGCGCGAGACGCCTTCGTTCTGCACCGCGAGGTCTTCGCTGTGCTCGAATACCAGGAAGATGAATACCCGCTGAATCGGCTGCAATTGCCGGTCGAAATCCGCGGCAATACCTTGGGCTACCAGCTTCTGCGCCCGGAGATCGCCTGCAAAGGCTTTGGGAGTATCGCGAAAGATCATTCGCGGGATTTGATCGAGCAACAGCACCAGGGCCAGCCAACCTTCGGGACGTTGCATCCACTCGGTCAATCCGCCGGCCAGTGCCTGCTCGGTCCAGTCCCCGAAACGCTCGCGCGCTTCGAGGTCCTGGCTGTCGCGCTTGCCGAACCATAACCTGCCCTTCTGCGCCGCCACTTCGCTCGCCGATCCGGAGCTTCCGAACCACCAATCAAGCAACGGCTGCCAGGGCGCGGTCATGGTTTATTCCTTGTGGTAAGCCGTGACGCGGGCAACTTCTTCTTTCGAACCGAGGAACACCGCAACACGCTGGTGCAGGCCTTCCGGCTGGATGTCGAGGATGCGCTGGTGACCGTCGGTGGATGCGCCGCCCGCCTGTTCCACCAGAAACGACATCGGGTTGGCTTCGTACATCAGGCGCAGTTTGCCCGGCTTGGATGGCTCGCGGCTGTCGCGTGGGTACATGAACAGACCGCCGCGGGTCAGGATGCGGTGCACGTCGGCGACCATCGCAGCGACCCAGCGCATGTTGTAGTTCTTTTTCAGCGGGCCTTCATCGCCTGCCAGCAATTCGCCGACGTAGCGCTGTACCGGTGCTTCCCAGTGACGCTGGTTGGATGCGTTGATGGCAAATTCCTGGGTGGCTTCAGGAATGGTGATGTTTTCGTGAGTCAGTACGAAGCTGCCCATTTCACGGTCCAGGGTGAAACCTTTCACGCCGTCGCCCAGGGTCAGGATCAACATGGTCTGCGGACCGTAGATCGCGTAACCGGCGGCTACTTGCTGGGTACCTGGCTGCAGGAAGGCCTTTTCATTCAAGGGCTCGTTCTGGCTCAGGTATTCGTTCGGGCAACGCAGCACAGAGAAGATGGTGCCGACCGGGGCGTTGATGTCGATGTTCGACGAACCGTCCAGCGGGTCGAATACCAGCAGGTAGGCGCCTTTCGGGTATTTGCCCGGGATCTGGTAGGCGTTGTCCATTTCTTCGGACGCCATGCCGGCCAGGTGACCGCCCCATTCGTTGGCTTCGAGCAGGATCTCGTTGGAGATCACGTCGAGCTTCTTCTGCACTTCGCCCTGGACGTTTTCAGTGCCCATGCTGCCCAGAACGCCACCCAGGGCGCCTTTGGACACGGCGTGGTTGATCTCCTTGCAGGCACGCGCCACCACTTCGATCAGGAAGCGCAGATCGGCAGGAGTGTTGTTGCTGCGGGTCTGCTCAATCAAATAGCGACTCAAGGTAACGCGGGACATGGACGGCTCCGGTGGAATGGGGGGGCTAAAAACCCGCGCAGTTTAGCGCGAGTCGGGGCGCATTTCCTCCTATCAGACGTGATCGACTGAAGAGAGTTCATGTGCGGGGATGAGCGTAGATGGAAAAGGGCTGGGTGCGAGCCGGAAAGTAGCGGTCATATCAGCATTTTTTACTGACTGATATACCGCTATCGCGGGCAAGCCTAGGGTTTGACCGGCGGCTTGCGCAGCAAGCTGAACGCCATCGCCACCAGGAACACCACGCAGAGCAACAACACCGCCCACAAGCCGAATTTTTTCCAGTTGGTGTCGATCGGCGCAGTCGTGGTGCCTGTCGACGGCTTCGCAGCCACCGCCCCGACATCCACCATGGCCCGGCCCAGGGTCGCGAGCTTCGCCGGGCTGTAATCCGGAATCAGCGTCGACAGCGGCAAGTTCGCCGCCTTCGCCGTCGAACTCCCCACGACCAGGGTGTAAGGCCCTGGCCCACGCGCCAGAAACACCAATTGCGTGGCGCGCACGGCAAACTTCAGCATCGGTGCCTGATCACCCAGGCCGCCGCCGCGTTCGTCCACGGTCAGTTTCAATTGCTGGACGATTTGCCCTGACAACTGCAATTCGTTTTGCACCACATCCTGACCGTTCTGGGTCAGGCGATAGAGCAGACCGTTGCCCAGCGACTGCCATGGCAGGCTGCTGTCGCGCCGACCGGCCAGGCTCACCGGCGCCAGGCTGTTGGGCTGACTCAACTCGATCTGCACTCGCTCGACGTTCAGCCCCATCGGCAACTGCCAGGTGTATTCACCCGCCTTCACGCTGCTGCCGGCCAACGCCTGGGACCAGACCAACGGCAACGGCAGGCTGCGGGTACTGCTGCTTTGCAGTTGCGCCGAGGTCAGTGTCGGTGCCGAATGCGGCGTGATCCACAGCAATCGCAAGTAGCGCGCCGGCTGGCCCGGCAGGCCGATTTCATGCTGCTCGACCCGCTCGTCGGAAAAACTCAGGCGCGCCACCTGCCCTTCGCCCCAGGATTGCCAATGCTGCAAATCGTCGCTGGCTTCGAGTGTGAAACGCTGGAAGCCGTCGCGCTCGCTGGTCCAGTCGAGAATCAATTGCTGCAACGGCGCCTTGATCGCGGACGCGTCGAGCAACCAGCCGCGCAACTCCTCCTCACCCGGCTCCAGCTGGCTGGAGGGCTGCACCTCGACCAAGGTGCCATTGGTGTTCGATTGCACCCGCACGCCCGGCGCGGTTTCAGGCGCATCCACCGAGCTGTACAACGGAAACCATTTCACCTCGTTCAAGGTGCGGGTTTCGCGGCTCTGCGCCGACTCCCGGGCCAAGGCATAAGCCTGAACATCGCCCACGGCATTGAACACACGCACATCGCTCAGGTCAGCCTGCCGTGCATTCAGTTGTACGCTCAGGGGCAGTTCAAGGCGATACCAAGGGCCTTCGCCCGCCACCGCCAAGGGCACCTGGGAGGTGAAGTCCGCCGGTTTTTCCTGGGCAACCGCTGACAACACAACACCCATTGCAACAACGCCCAGCCAACCCAGCTTCAGCTTCAGCTTCTGACTCAAGACGACACTCCTTCGGATTCCGGGGCCGGTTTCTCGGTATCCGGCACAGCTTCGGCGCGTTTGGGTGGCAGCGGGGCGAAATAGCCCACCACCAGCAGCAACACGCCGACTCCGATAAACGACACGATTCGCGCCAGCCCGCCGCGATTGCTCAATTCAATAAAGAACAGCTTGGCCACGACCACACCGATCAAGGCAGCACCGATCAGCCAGACTTCACGGCGGCGACGCAAATGGCCGCCGATCATCAGGCTCAGGGCCATCAAGGTCCAGACGATGGACAGGCCGGCCTGCACACGCATCGACTCCAGCAACGGACCCAACTCGAACGGCACCCCGCTCCAGTGGTGCGCCGTACGCATGACCAAGGCGGTAAAGAACAGGAACAGCGAGGCACCAGCGACCCCTTGCGTGATTTTAGTGGCGTAATGCTCGGGGACCGCCAGTTGTGTCATTGCGCTGCGGGACCAGACATAGACACCGAACAACGCAAACAACAGGCCCAGTTCCAGCGGGTTGATCAATGGCACGTAGGGCAGTGGCTCGGCGTTGCCGTCACTGGCGACATTCGCCAGCCAGAACCAGCCGAGCATCAGCAAAGCCAGCGGTGCGCCAGCGTATACACGGTATTGCCGCGAATACGTCGACACTGGCCACGGCCACGCACGAGGTGCCGCCGCCAAAACCAGATAAAGGCTTGGCAGAATCGCCCAGCCCAGCCAGCGCCAGGCGTTGTATTGCTCGGACAACACCAGCAAGCCATAACGCAATTCCAGAGCCAGCACCCCCATCAACAGCCAGCAGCCGAGCACATGGGCGACGCTTGGCACGAGCGCCGGCAGCATGGTCGCCAGGCGTCGCAGGGACATGAAATGCACAACGAACACCGCAGCCCACGCCAGCCAGCCGAAGTTGGCCGCCGGGTGATAACGCGGGTGCCAGGCCGCGAGCAGCACCAGCGCCGCCGCTGGAATCAACACCGTGCAGAGCACTCCCAATGACGGCCAACTCAGGCGCAGCGCCAATACCGTCCACAGCGCAACACTCGCGGCGGCGATGCTCAACAACAAGGTCGCCTGCACCGGCAACGGCGCAAAATGCAGCACGTCGATGACCCAGGCCAACGCCCACCAGCCTGCGCCCCACACCAGCAGCGCCTGGGACAACAGCGACAGACTCGGCCCCGCCAGCGCTCCACGCGCATGCCCCACCTGCAAACGCCAGGCCCCGACCATCGCAGCCAGCCCCAGCATCAGCGGCGCCCAGAACCCGCCATGGGCCAGGGCGCGCGGGTCGTCACTGAACAACGGTCCTGTCGTCAGGAACAGCGCGCCACCCAACAATTGCACAGCAAGCGCGGTGTACACGAACGTGCGCGATGCCAGGTGCAATCCCGCAAGCAACGTCAGCGCCCCGGCCAAGGCCCAACTGATCACCGTACCGTGACTGAAGAAAAACAACGGTGCCAGCAAATAGAGAAACGCCAGCCCGAGGCAAGCCAGGACTGGCAGGCCTTTCAGCTCCCAAGGCCTGATCTGTTCCGGCAAGGCTTTACGCAACTGGTAGAAGCTGAACAGCAACGCGACGCCCAACAGCAGCGCGCCTAACGGAACACCGCCAAGCAGGCTGTTCTCGCTGCTGTGCAACTCGCCGAGAAACGCCAGCGCCGCCCCCAATTGCAGCAGCAAGGCAAAGACCCGGGCCAAGGGCCTTTGCTGGCGCAGACCGAGCCAGAAGATCCCCGCGCCTTCCACCACCCACGCCGCCGTCGTCCAGCGTGCATCGAGCCCCAGCGGAATCGCCAGGCTGGCGAAGATCACGCCCAAGGCCAGGCAGGTTTCCCCCAATAACACGGTGCGACCGACCATCAGCCAACGGGCGAGCCCCATGTAGATCATGCCCAGCGCCAAGGCACTGAACGCCGCAGCGAACTCCAGATGCTGTACCAGTGCGAACTGCAAGCCGAAACCCACTAGCGGCGGGCCGAACAGCAGCGTGCCGTCGACGTAGTCACCCTTGCGCGCCGACCACTGCAGCAGCGCTTCGCGACTGCCCTCTGCCGGCGGATCGCTCAGCTCCATCAGCTTGCGCCGGGCGAACAGCAGACCAATGGCCAGGTACATCAGGAAAAACACAATCAGGAACGGCTCGGTGCTCCAGAGCAACTCGGGCGAGTAGGAACGCAGGCCCCAGGCGAAACCGATGCCGAAGGTGCCGGTGAACCCGATGACATTCAACAGCCGCCAGGCCTTGAACCAGGCGATGACGAGGATGCCGGCGTCAAGCAGGACAAAGTAGCTGAAAAGCGCGACGTGGCTGCCGGCACCGGTGGAGGCCAGGATGGGCGCGGCGAATCCACCCAGTGCGGCAGCTGCGGCCAGCCCCAGGGAGTCCTGGGTAATGGCGAGGATCGCCGAACAGACGGTCACCGCCACCAGCAGGCCGAACGCCGCCGAAGGATCGAGTAGCGGATGCAGGCGCATCGCGGCAAACACCGTCAGGTACAACACGGCAATCCCGGCGCCTTGCAGGATCAATGCGTAACTGCCGTTGCGGGCCCTCAACCACCAGCCCAATCCGAGCAAGCCCAATGCTGCGGCCGCTACGCCGGCGTAACGCAATTCAAGCGGCACCACCATGCCTTCGGTGGCGTAGCGCAGCAGAAAGGCCAGGCCGAGGAACAGCAACACCACGCCGACCCGCAACACGGTATTGCCGCCGAACAGCCAGGCCCGGGCGCAGCTGATCGCGCGCTCGATGAGATTCGGGCCACGCGGTGTGACAGGCGGTTGCGCTTGGCGAGCGGTCGTCTCGGATTTCCAGGCATCGATAGTCGGACGACTGATTTCGCTGGCCGCTGCGGGGATCGGCTCGAGTTCGGGTGGCAGCTCCCAGATCAATTCCGGGGTAGCCGCAGGGGCTTCTTCAAGGAGGATTTCAGGTGATACCAGCGGTTCGCGGCTTTCCGGCGCCTTGACGCCCGATGCTTCGAGCGCTGCCAGCCGTTGTTCGACCGCCTGTAGCACACGCTGTTGCTCGACTGCCCGAAGGTCCAGGCGAGCAATGCGAATGGCCTGGCCGATACCCAATCCGAGTAATGCGCCCAGCAGTGCATCACTGAATGACTCGTCGAGCATCCAGCCGAGCACCAGCCCTGTCAGCATGAAAATCCATTGCATGGTCGATATCCCTAAGCGGCCCTGAATCAGGGCATATCCGGTGATTCAGACTAGTAAACAGTCACCCGGAATCCAATGTGGGCACAAATTCCATTTGCCCCATAAATCCACTGTGGGAGCGGGCTTGCTCGCGAAGAGGTCATCACACTCGACAATTGTGTCGAAAGTCAGTCCGCATTCGCGAGCAAGCCCGCTCCCACAGGGATCAGTTGCCACTCAGTATATCGATCAGGCCCGTTAGTCGCCGGGCATTCCGGTTGAAAACTACTCCAGCGCCTTCCAGATTTCCGTGGCGTACTCGCGAATGGTCCGGTCCGACGAGAACCAGCCCATCCGCGCCGTGTTCAACACTGCTGAACGCCACCATTCCTTGGAATCGTGCCAATGGGCTTCGACGCGCATCTGCGCATTCCAGTAGGAGTCGAAATCGGCGCAGACCAGGAAGCGGTCGTAATCCACCAGCGAATCGATCAACCCGGTGTAACGGGACGGATCATCCGGGGAGAACACCCCGCCACGAATCGCTTGCAGCACATCGTTCAGGCGATGGGACGCAGCGATGTCCGGTACGGCACTGAACTCATGGTTCTGCTTGCGCGCTTCCACCTGCTGCGCGCTGAGGCCGAAGATGAACATGTGCTCGGCGCCAATGCGCTCGCACATTTCCACGTTGGCCCCGTCCAGGGTGCCGATGGTCAGCGCGCCGTTCAGGCCGAATTTCATGTTGCTGGTGCCTGACGCTTCGAAACCGGCGGTGGAGATCTGCTCGGACAGATCCGCTGCCGGAATGATGCTCTCCGCCAGGCTGACGTTGTAGTTGGGCAGGAACACCACTTTGAGCAAGCCGCGCACGGTCGGGTCGTTGTTCACCACCCGGGCGATGTCGTTGGTCAGCTTGATGATCAGTTTGGCCTGGTGATAACTCGCGGCAGCCTTGCCGGCGAAGATTTTCACCCGTGGCACCCAGTCGATTTCAGGTTCCGCGCGGATCGCCTGGTACAACGCCACGGTGTGCATCAGGTTGAGTAACTGACGTTTATATTCGTGGATTCGCTTGACCTGCACGTCGAACATCGCCGCCGGGTTGACCGCGACACCCAGCCGCTCATGGATCAGGTACGCCAGGGCCTTCTTGCTGTGCAGGCGTTGCTCGGCAAACGCCTTGCGAAACGCATTTTTCTCGGCGAACGGTTCGAGGGCGAGCAAACGCTGTTCCGGGTTGTCCCGTACCTCGGGGCCCAGGGTGTCGACCAGCATCGAGGTCAGCTCGGGGTTGGCCTGGTACAGCCAGCGGCGGAAGGTGATGCCGTTGGTCTTGTTGTTGATTCGATCCGGGTACAGCTTGTGCAATTCGGAGAACACCGTCTTGCGCATCAGTTGAGTGTGCAAACCGGACACACCGTTGACGCTGTGGGAGCCGAGAAACGCCAGGTTGCCCATGCGCACCCGACGACCGTTGTCTTCCTCGATCAGCGACACGGCGCGCAGTACGTCGAAATCATGAATGCCCTTGGCCCGCAAGGAGTCGATGTGGTGGGCGTTGATCAGGTAAATGATCTGCATGTGCCGCGGCAGCATGCGTTCCATCAAGCCGACCGGCCAGGTTTCCAGCGCTTCGGGCAGCAATGTGTGGTTGGTGTAGGACAGCGTATCGACGGTGACCTGCCATGCCGCATCCCATGCCACGTCATAGACGTCGACCAGTTGCCGCATCAGTTCAGCCACGGCAATCGATGGGTGAGTGTCGTTGAGCTGAATCGACGCGTGATCGCCCAGGGTCAGCACCGAGGTGTGCATGTTGCGATGGCGACGCAGCAGATCCTGCAATGAGGCGGCGACGAAGAAATACTCCTGACGCAGGCGCAACTCCTGGCCGGCCTCGGTACTGTCCGCCGGGTACAGCACCCGGGAGATACTTTCGGCCCGGGCCACTTCAGCCACGGCGCCCAGGTGGTCGCCGGCGTTGAAACGCTCCAGATGCAGATCTTCCATGGCCCGCGCACGCCACAGGCGCAGCGTGTTGACGCTCGCCCCGCGCCAGCCGACCACCGGCGTGTCGTAGGCAATCGCCCGCACGGTTTCCGCCGGGTGCCAGACTTGCCTGGACTTGCCGCTGTCATCGGTCACGGTTTCAACGCCGCCGCCAAAGCCGATCGGGTACACCACCTCCGGCCGCTCGAACTCCCACGGGTTGCCAAAATCCAGCCAGTGTTCGGTCTGCTCCTGCTGCCAGCCGTCGACAATCGCCTGGCGGAACAACCCGTGCTCATAGCGGATGCCGTAGCCATGAGCGGCGATGCCGAGGGTCGACATGCTTTCCAGGAAACACGCCGCCAGACGCCCAAGGCCGCCGTTGCCCAGGGCCGCATCGGGCTCCAGCAAGCGGATGCGCTCAAGGTCGACGCCAAGTTCGGTCAGGGCTTCGCGGGCCACGTCGAGCAGGCCGAGGTTGCTCAGGCTGTCGAACAGCAGCCGGCCGATGAGAAATTCCAGAGAGAGGTAATAGACGCGCTTCTGACCTTTGCGGTAGATCTGCCGCGTGTGGTCCATCCAGTGCTCGACCATGTGGTCCCGCGCGGCCAGGGCAATAGCTTCGAACCAGTCATGGTCGAAGGCGTGATCCGGGTCTTTACCCACCGCATAAGTGAGTTTGGTCAAGACGGCGTCGCGGAATGCGGCCACCTCTGCTTCGCGAACAAGTGGTTCTTGAGTCATCGATAGGACCTCGAGCGAGCTTGGAATTGTCTGAGCCTAGACGGTCTGACAGGCGGTAGAGGCTCTGGTTCGGCAGTTTTTCCCTTGAATACGAGCTGGATCGACAATGCGTTGTCATGTGTCTGAATGAATGCAGGGCCCGTGCCGTTTTTTCCGGTTGTTTGCACCGCTTGCGAAAAAAACTGGCGAAAGGTTGTTCAAAAATCCACCAGTCCCGGTATGATCGCGCGCCCTGATGCACACGCTGGTAACAAACGATGATGAAGCCGAACCTGATCGCTGCCGCAGAGATCGACCGCCTCGATACCTGGGCCAAGTACTCTGCCCCGATGTGCGGCTCGTGCATGTCCAGCTGCTGCACCCTGCCCGTCGAGGTCAAGATCAAGGACCTGATCCGCATCGGCGTGGTCGATGAGTTCGAGCTGGGCGATCCGCCGAAGAACATCGCCAAACGTCTGCAAAAGGAAGGCCTGGTCGAGCGCTTCAACCAGAAGTCAGGAATCTTTACCCTCCAGCGCATGAGCAACAACGATTGCCTGTACCTGGATCGTAAGAGCCGTCTGTGCACTATTTATGAAAAGCGCCCGGATACTTGCCGCAACCACCCGAAAATCGGCCCGCGGCCGGGGTATTGCGCGTACAAGCCGAAGGAAGTGGAGCGCGAGCGGAATTCGCGGTCGATTGAGCGGTTCTGATATTTCCTGATTTCTGCGCCGACTGATCGGCCGCCTTCGCGAGCAAGCCCGCTCCCACAGGGATCAAGGTGAAACACAAAATCTGTGAACACCAAAAATCCCTGTGGGAGCGGGCTTGCTCGCGAAGGGGCCGGCACTAACACCACCCAAACCCCAGACAAACAAAAACGCCCCCGGCCTTTCGACCGGGGGCGTTTTCGTTCAGCCAGGGCTAAATCTTATGCCTTGGCTTTCTTGGCAGCGCGGGTACGCTCGCTTTCGTCCAGGATCTTCTTGCGAAGACGGATGGACTTAGGAGTCACTTCACACAGCTCGTCGTCCTGGATGAATTCCAGAGCCTGTTCCAGGGTGAAGCGAACAGGTGGAACCAGGGCGATGGTTTCGTCTTTACCCGAAGCACGCATGTTGTCGAGCTTCTTGCCCTTGGTAGGGTTGACGCCCAGGTCGTTGTCACGGCTGTTCAGACCAACGATCTGACCGTTGTAGATTTCCTGACCGTGTTCAACGAACAGCTTGCCACGTGCCTGCAGGGTTTCCAGGGAGTAGGTCAGAGCCTTGCCGGTTTCAACCGAAACCAGAACGCCGTTCTGACGGCCGGACATGTCGCCGGACTTCATCACGTCGTAACGGTCGAAGATCGAGGTCAGGATGCCAGCACCGTTGGTCAGGGTCAGGAACTGGTTACGGAAACCGATCAGACCACGAGCAGGGATGTTGTATTCCAGACGCACACGGCCCTTGCCATCCGGCACCATGTTGGTCAGGTCGCCCTTACGCAGCCCCATCTCTTCCATCACCTTGCCCTGGGATTCTTCCGGCAGGTCGATGGTGACGTTTTCGAACGGTTCGTGCTTCACGCCGTCAACCAGACGGATGATCACTTCCGGACGGCCTACAGCCATTTCGAAGCCTTCGCGACGCATGGTTTCGATCAGTACCGAGAGGTGCAGTTCGCCACGGCCGGAAACCTTGAACTTGTCAGCCGAGTCGCCTTCTTCAACGCGCAGTGCAACGTTGTACAGCAGCTCTTTGTCCAGACGTTCCTTGATGTTACGGGAAGTCACGAACTTGCCTTCTTTACCGCAGAATGGCGAGTCGTTTACCTGGAAGGTCATGGAAACGGTTGGCTCGTCGACGGTCAGAGGCTTCATCGCCTCGACGGTGTCCGGGTGGCACAGGGTGTCGGAGATGAACAGCGAGTCCATACCGCTGATGCACACGATGTCGCCTGCAGCAGCTTCTTCAACGTCTACACGGTGCAGACCGTGGTGACCCATCAGCTTCAGGATACGACCGTTACGCTTCTTGCCGTCGGCACCGACAGCCACAACCGGGGTGTTCGGCTTGACGCGACCACGGGCGATACGGCCAACACCGATAACACCCAGGAAGCTGTTGTAGTCCAGTGCGGAGATCTGCATCTGGAACGGACCTTCACGGTCAACAGCCGGCGCCGGTACGTTGTCGACGATCGACTGGTACAGCGGGGTCATGTCGTCAGCCATTTCGTTGTGGTCCAGACCGGCAATACCGTTCAGGGCCGAGGCGTAGACGACTTTGAAGTCCAGCTGTTCTTCGGTGGCACCCAGGTTGTCGAACAGGTCGAAGATCTGGTCCAGAACCCAGTCCGGACGCGCGCCTGGACGGTCAACCTTGTTGATGCACACGATCGGACGCAGGCCGGCTTCGAAAGCCTTCTTGGTCACGAAACGGGTTTGCGGCATAGGGCCGTCTTGAGCGTCAACCAGCAGCAGAACGGAGTCGACCATCGACATTACGCGTTCAACTTCGCCGCCGAAGTCGGCGTGGCCCGGGGTGTCCACGATGTTGATGTGGTAGCCGTTCCAGTTGATGGCGGTGTTTTTCGCCAGAATGGTAATACCGCGCTCTTTTTCCTGGTCGTTGGAGTCCATCACGCGCTCGTCGTTGAGCTCGTTGCGCTCCAGGGTGCCGGATTGACGCAGGAGTTTGTCTACCAGGGTCGTTTTACCATGGTCAACGTGGGCAATGATGGCGATGTTGCGTAGATTTTCGATCACTTGTGTATCTCGATCAGAGGATTCGGTGTGCTGACAAGTCTTGGCAGCGATTAACAGTAGCGTCCGTGAAAGCCGTTACAGCTTGACGGCGGCATCGGGGGGCCGGTGACGCAAGCCACAGGCAAACAGCCCCGGGCACTTAGCTCGGTCGATAAACGCGCACATTGGCATGCCCCTCACTGAGCAAATGGTGGGCATGCAGGCGACTCATCACGCCTTTGTCGCAATACAGCAGGTACTGGCGAGTAGGGTCCAGTTCCTTGAAACGAGCGTTCAGTGCATAAAACGGCATCGTTTGTACCTCGATACCAGCAAGGTCCAGCGGGTCGTCTTCAGCGGCATCCGGGTGACGGATGTCGATGACGATCTGACCGGCCAGCGCTTCGCTGACTTCTTCAATCTGCAAGTCCTGGCCCAATTCGTCGATCACGCGATCGATCGGCACCAGCTTGGCGTTTTCGAGCGCACGCTCGAGCACCGCCATATCGAATTCTTTCTCTTCGTGCTCGACACGGTAGCGTTTGGCGGCCGTCTTCGGATTGACCGAGATGACCCCGCAGTACTCCGGCATGTGTCGGGCGAAATCGGCGGTGCCGATCTCGTTGGCCGTGTCGATGATGTCCTGCTTGTGGCTGGCGATCAGCGGGCGCAAGACCAGTTTGTCGGTCACGCAATCGATCACGGACAGGTTCGGCAGCGTCTGGCTCGACACCTGGGAGATCGCCTCACCGGTCACCAGCGCTTCGATGTGCAGTCGATCGGCAATCTGGGAGGAAGCGCGCAACATCATACGCTTCAATACTACGCCCATATGACTGTTATCGACTTTGCCGAGAATTTCGCCCAGCACTTCCTCGAAAGGCACACTGACAAATAACACGCGTTGGGAGCTGCCGTACTTCTTCCAGATGAAATGCGCGACTTCCATCACGCCCAATTCATGGGCCCGCCCGCCCAGATTGAAGAAGCAGAAATGCGCCATAAGGCCGCGGCGCATGATCTGGTAGGCCGCAACGGTGGAATCGAAGCCGCCGGACATCAGCACCAGCGTCTGCTCCAGGGCGCCCAGCGGATATCCGCCGATGCCGTTGTGCTGGCTGTGGATCACGAACAACCGTTGGTCGCGAACTTCGATCCGGACTTCGATTTCCGGCTTTTTCAGGTCGATCCCGGCGGCACCACACTGACGGCGCAACTGGCTGCCGACATATTTTTCGATATCAATCGAGCTGAACGGGTGCTTGCCGGCACGCTTGCAACGCACCGAGAAGATCTTGCCGGCCAGTGCATCACCGTAGTGCTGCTTGCATTTTTCGACGATGTCGTCGAAATCGCCCAGCGGGTATTCATCGATTTGCAGGAAGTGCGCGATGCCCGGCATGCAGCTCAGGCGCTCGCCCATCTCCTTCAGGGCCTTGGGGTCGCTGACGCGGGTTTCCAGCTCGAGGTTGTCCCACACGCCGTTCACCACCACGGCCGGATCCAGATCGCGGAGCACGGCACGGATGTTCTTGGCCAACTGGCGGATGAAACGCATCCGTACCGGGCGGCTCTTGATGGTGATCTCTGGAAAGACTTTTACGATTAATTTCATGGAAACAGCGCGCGCGAGGCCTGCCGAAAAAGGGGGGCGCGGATTATAGCGGAAATTGCTCAAGGTTTAACCAGTTAATGTGCAGAAGGTTTTGCGCGCACCAAAACAGGTCATTTATTGAAATGAACGCCACATTGTAGGGCGGGATTTTCCGCTTTAAGGTGCTTTTCTGCCTGACAGGCGTGAAATTGGGGCAAAAAACCCATGCTGGGGCACTGGCATGCAATTTGCTCCCTTGTGAGGCAGGTTGCCTTGGCAGAGTATTCGCGCCGGCATCACAAACATTTAAGGGCATCCACTACCAGCCCTAATCCACCCGGAGGACACTATGTCGAAGTCGGTTCAACTCATCAAAGATCATGACGTCAAGTGGATTGATCTGCGCTTCACGGACACCAAAGGCACTCAGCACCACGTGACCATGCCGGCTCGCGACGCGCTGGATGACGACTTCTTCGAAGTCGGCAAAATGTTCGACGGTTCCTCCATCGCTGGCTGGAAAGGCATCGAAGCCTCCGACATGATCCTGATGCCGGACGACTCCACTGCCGTACTGGACCCGTTCACTGAAGAGCCGACCCTGATCCTGGTCTGCGACATCATCGAACCTTCGAGCATGCAAGGCTACGACCGCGACCCGCGCGCGATCGCCAAGCGTGCCGAAGAGCACCTGAAAGCCACCGGTATCGGTGACACCGTATTCGCCGGTCCAGAGCCAGAGTTCTTCATCTTCGACCAAGTGAAGTTCAAGTCCGACATTTCCGGCTCCATGTTCAAGATCTACTCTGAACAAGGTTCGTGGATGTCCGACCAGGACGTGGAAGGCGGCAACAAAGGCCACCGTCCAGGCGTCAAAGGCGGCTACTTCCCGGTTCCGCCGTTCGACCACGACCACGAAATCCGTACCTCCATGTGCAACGCACTGGAAGAAATGGGCCTGACCGTCGAAGTTCACCACCACGAAGTGGCAACTGCCGGCCAGAACGAAATCGGCGTCAAGTTCAACACCCTGGTGAAGAAAGCCGACGAAACCCAGACCCTGAAGTACGTCGTGCACAACGTTGCCGATGCCTACGGCCGTACCGCTACCTTCATGCCTAAGCCTCTGTACGGCGACAACGGTTCGGGCATGCACGTTCACATGTCCATCTGGAAAGACGGCAAGAACACCTTCGCTGGCGAAGGTTATGCCGGCCTGTCCGATACCGCCCTGTACTTCATCGGCGGCATCATCAAGCACGGTAAGGCGCTGAACGGCTTCACCAACCCGGCAACCAACTCCTACAAGCGTCTGGTTCCAGGCTTCGAAGCTCCAGTGATGCTGGCCTACTCGGCCCGTAACCGCTCCGCTTCGATCCGCATTCCTTACGTGTCGAGCCCGAAAGCCCGCCGTATCGAAGCGCGTTTCCCGGATCCGGCTGCCAACCCGTACCTGTGCTTCGCTGCACTGCTGATGGCTGGCCTGGACGGCATCCAGAACAAGATCCACCCTGGCGACGCAGCTGACAAAAACCTGTACGACCTGCCGCCTGAAGAGGCCAAAGAGATCCCACAAGTTTGCGGCAGCCTGAAAGAAGCCCTGGAAGAGCTGGACAAAGGTCGTGCGTTCCTGACCAAAGGCGGCGTTTTCAGCGACGACTTCATCGACGCTTACATCGCCCTGAAAAGCGAAGAAGAAATCAAGGTACGTACCTTCGTACACCCACTGGAATACGAGCTGTACTACAGCTGCTGATCCGGTAGCGCCGCGGCACGCGGCGTGACAAAAAAGAGGCCTCCTTCGGGAGGCCTTTTTTGTGCCCGCGATTTAACAACCGCTGAAAATCCCTGTGGGAGCGGGCTTGCTCGCGAAGGCGATGTATCAGTGAACATTGATGGCGACTGACACTCCGAATTCGCGAGCAAGCCCGTTCCCACAGTGGAGTTGTGGCGACCTGGAGAGCTGGGTGAATCCATATCCAATTGTTAACACGCTGGGCCAACCAACATCCCTGACCTATGCTGCAACCCATCGCTTTCGTTTCCGGTCGATTCCATGGGTCGAGGTTTTCTGTTCATTCTGCTGCTGATCGCCCTGCCCGCCGCAGCGCAGATCTACAAATACACGGACGCCAACGGCACCACCGCGTACAGCAATCAACCGCCCGACGGCGTCAACGCTCAACCGATCGAGTTGCCGCCACTCAACAGCGTCGAGCGCCAGCCTACCGGCGAAGCCGCACCTGCCGCTGAAGTCGTTCGTCATGAACAGCCCGGCAAGGCCTATGAAGTGCTGGAGCTGACAGGCCTGCCGACCACCGAAGCCCTACGTGCCAACAACGGCACGTTCACCGTTAACGTACAGATCAAACCGCGCCTGCAAGGCTCCCATCTGTTGCGCCTGCTGCTGGACGGCCAGCCCTACGGCCAGCCAGGTAATGTGCCGACCCTGCAACTGGTGAACATCGATCGCGGCGAACACCGCCTCGCCGTGCAAGTGATCGATGGTGAAAAAGTAGTGCAGCAAAGCCCCGCCACGACCGTCACCGTGCAACGAGTACACGCGCCTTGAAGACCTGGTTGCTGCTCGCCTGCCTCATCGCGCTGCCCGCATCGGCAGAGGTCTTTACTTACGTTGACTCCCAAGGCAATCGGGTTTTCACCGACCAGCCAAAACCCGGTAACGCCAGGCGTGTACCGCTGGCCAAGAGCAATCGAATGGCGGCCACCCCCACCCGTGCAGAACCGTTGATTGCCCAGAGCAGCCCGGAAGCACAAGTGCCGTTCCACTATGAAGTGCTGCGCATCCTGGTCCCGGAGCCCGACGCGACCATCCGCAGCAACGCCGGCGAAGTCATCGTCAGCGCCACCAACGAGCCCGGCCTGCAACCCGGTCACCGCTACCGGTTGCTGCTTGATGGCGAGCCCACTGCTGAACCCGGCCCGAGCCCGGTGTTCCCGTTGAGCAACATCGATCGCGGCAGCCATACCCTGGCCGTGGAAATCCTCGATGAGCAGGGACGCATCGTCGAACGCACCGCCAGCCAACCCTTCCATATGCAGCGCACGTCACTCGCCCAGAAGCGCCAGATCAAACCCTGCGCCCTCGAAGACTACGGCCAGCGGCCGGAATGCCCGCTCAGCGACAAGCCCGCCGAAGAAAAAAATCCTTTCTTGCGACTTTTTTAACATCGTTCAGGTTTGCGCACTATATTGGTGCAATTGCTTGCACCGTACTCACATTCCAACCCATTTTGGTTCGAAACTACCCGCTAAAGCTGGCAAAGCGCCGCGTAAATGAGCGTCAAACGTCCGTTTCAGGCGCTGAACGCTTCTTTTCGGAGCCTTGGTTTGGTTTTTGCATTTTGCCCGTACCAGCGCTGTTTTCTTGCGCATGCTCCGCCCTGAAAGAGGTCCCGATGACCATTAGCGACGCACTCCACCGTTTGCTACTCGATAACCTCACCACCGCCACCATCCTGCTCGACGCCGAACTGCGCCTCGAGTACATGAACCCGGCGGCGGAGATGCTGCTGGCCATCAGCGGCCAGCGCAGCCATGGGCAGTTCATCAGTGAATTGTTTACCGAATCGGCCGAAGCACTGAATTCGTTGCGCCAGGCCGTCGAACAAGCGCACCCGTTCACCAAGCGCGAAGCCATGCTCACCGCCCTCACCGGCCAGACCCTGACCGTTGACTACGCAGTAACGCCGATTCTGAGCAATGGCGACACGATGCTGCTGCTCGAAGTCCACCCTCGTGACCGCTTGCTGCGGATCACCAAGGAAGAAGCACAGCTTTCCAAACAGGAAACCAGCAAAATGCTGGTGCGCGGCCTGGCCCATGAAATCAAGAACCCCTTGGGCGGGATTCGCGGCGCGGCGCAATTGCTGGCCCGGGAACTGCCGGAAGAAAGCCTGCGCGACTACACCAACGTCATCATCGAAGAAGCCGACCGTCTGCGTAACCTGGTGGACCGCATGCTCGGCTCCAACAAGTTGCCATCACTGGCCCTGTGCAATGTCCACGAAGTGCTGGAGCGTGTCTGCCAGCTGGTGGAGGCCGAAAGCCAGGGCTGCATCACTTTGGTGCGCGACTACGACCCAAGCATCCCCGACGTGTTGATCGACCGCGAACAGATGATTCAGGCCGTGCTGAACATCGTGCGCAATGCAATGCAGGCCATCAGCAGCCAGAACGAACTGCGCCTGGGCCGCATCAGCCTGCGCACCCGCACCATGCGCCAGTTCACGATCGGCCACGTGCGCCATCGCCTGGTGACCAAGATCGAGATCATCGACAACGGTCCGGGCATCCCCGCCGAACTTCAGGAAACCATTTTCTTCCCCATGGTCAGCGGTCGTCCGGACGGTACCGGGCTTGGCCTGGCCATTACCCAGAACATCATCAGCCAGCACCAGGGCCTGATCGAATGTGACAGCCACCCCGGCCACACCACTTTCTCGATCTTTCTGCCACTGGAACAAGGAGCCACATCGACATGAGCCGTAGTGAAACCGTGTGGATCGTCGATGACGACCGTTCTATCCGTTGGGTCCTGGAAAAAGCCTTGCAACAGGAAGGCATGACCACACAAAGCTTCGACAGCGCCGATGGCGTGATGAGCCGCCTGGCGCGCCAGCAACCGGACGTGATCATTTCCGACATCCGTATGCCCGGCACCAGCGGCCTGGACCTTCTGGCGCGGATTCGCGAACAACACCCACGGCTGCCAGTGATCATCATGACCGCGCACTCCGATCTGGACAGCGCTGTCGCGTCCTATCAGGGCGGCGCCTTCGAGTACCTGCCCAAGCCGTTCGACGTCGATGAAGCGGTTTCCCTGGTCAAGCGCGCCAACCAGCACGCCCAGGAACAACAAGGCCTGGAAGTCACCCCGACCCTGACCCGCACCCCGGAAATCATCGGTGAAGCACCCGCGATGCAGGAGGTGTTTCGCGCCATCGGCCGCCTGAGCCACTCCAACATCACCGTGCTGATCAACGGCGAATCCGGTACCGGTAAAGAACTGGTGGCCCACGCCCTGCACCGTCACAGCCCGCGGGCAGCTTCGCCGTTCATCGCGCTGAACATGGCGGCGATTCCTAAAGATCTGATGGAATCCGAACTGTTCGGCCATGAAAAAGGTGCGTTCACCGGCGCAGCCAACCTGCGTCGCGGGCGCTTCGAACAGGCGGACGGCGGCACGCTGTTCCTCGATGAAATCGGCGATATGCCGGCCGACACCCAGACCCGCTTGCTTCGCGTACTGGCCGATGGAGAGTTCTACCGCGTTGGCGGTCATGTGCCGGTGAAGGTCGATGTGCGCATCATCGCTGCGACTCACCAGAATCTGGAAACCCTGGTGCATGCCGGGAAATTCCGTGAGGACTTGTTCCATCGCCTCAACGTTATCCGCATCCATATCCCGCGTCTGTCGGATCGTCGAGAAGACATTCCGACCCTGGCCAGGCACTTCCTCAGCCGCGCAGCCCAGGAGCTGGCCGTCGAGCCGAAGCTGCTGAAAAGCGAAACCGAGGAATACCTGAAGAACCTGCCGTGGCCCGGTAACGTGCGGCAACTGGAGAACACCTGCCGCTGGATCACGGTGATGGCTTCGGGTCGCGAAGTGCACATCGGCGACCTGCCGCCGGAGTTGCTGAGCCTGCCGCAGGATTCGGCCCCCGTGACCAACTGGGAACAGGCCCTGCGCCAGTGGGCGGACCAGGCACTGGCCCGCGGTCAGTCGAGCCTGCTCGACAGTGCCGTGCCGGCCTTCGAACGGATCATGATCGAAACCGCGCTCAAACACACCGCCGGTCGCCGCCGCGATGCCGCCGTTTTGCTGGGCTGGGGGCGCAACACCCTGACCCGCAAGATCAAGGAACTGGGGATGAAGGTGGATGGTGGGGATGATGATGAGGGGGATGAGGGCTGAGCACACGATCCTGTGGGAGCGGGCTTGCTCCGGGCGGCGTTCCGACGAAAGCGGTATGTCAGTCGACTTCAATTTTGACTGATACACCGCTTTCGCGAGCAAGCCCGCTCCCACATTTAAGGCCCAGTGCACCGCCTGAAGGCACCGTGAACCGCAATCGTGCACGGCAACCGATCCGAAACCCTGCCCGCGTTCACAATCGAACCCCTATCGAAAAAACACGAAAGCCCCGGATTACGGGGCTTTCGGCGTTTTGAGGCGTAATTTTGTTGTGCAGTTTTAAAACCTGGCACGCCCCCTGCAATAACCCTTTCAGGTGAATCAGTTCACCTGACCGGTTTCGGGGACCTTGGTACAGGCAGGCCGGGGATTCCCCTCTTTACACCGGGCTCACACCGCACTCGCGACGAGCCCAACCGTTTTGGGGCCCTTGATACAGGCAGGTCAGGGGTTCCCTCTTTACACCAGGCTCAAACCGCACTCGCGACGAGCCTCCCGTTTCGGGAACCTTGGTACAGGCAGGCCGGGGATTCCCTCTTTTATTGCTCCCGGAGATGGATCTCCAGCCGCCAGCGGTCGTCGACCTCGCTACCAGCCCACTCGCCCTGCAGGGGCCGGGCCGCGACCAGTGTCAGCAACACCCCCCCATCGCTCAAACGTACCCGCCAGTTCACATCCTTGCCGTCGAGCTTGAGCTGGCCTTTCTGTGCCTTGCCCTCGGCGCCAAACAGCAGCGCGACACTGCCATCAACCATTTCGCCGTGGGTCTTGGGTTCGTTGTTGAACCACACCACCAGCCCGTCGTTCGTCACCTCGACCTGCTGCAACTGGCTGGGGCCTGGTGTGGTCAGGCGACCGATCATCATCCCGACCATCACCCCGACAATCGCCAGCGAGCCCATCACCGGCAGGAATAGTTTCGAACGCACGCCTTCCGGCGGCGTAGAATGCGCGTCATCTTTACCTTCGGAGCCGTGCATGTTTCACGTCATCCTTTTCCAACCAGAAATTCCGCCGAACACCGGCAACGTTATCAGGCTGTGCGCCAACAGTGGCTGCCACCTGCATTTGATCGAACCGCTGGGCTTTGAGATGGACGACAAGCGTCTGCGCCGCGCCGGCCTCGACTACCACGAGTATGCCACCCTGCAACGCCATGCGGACCTGGCCAGCTGCCTGGAAAGCCTGGGCAACCCGCGGGTGTTCGCCTTCACCACCAAAGGCTCGCGTCCGTTCCACAACGCCAGTTTCGTCCCGGGCGATGCATTCCTGTTCGGCCCGGAAAGCCGTGGCCTGCCCGCCGAAGTGCTGGAGGCCCTGCCAGCCGAACAACGCCTGCGCCTGCCGATGCGCGAAGGCTGCCGCAGCCTGAACCTGTCCAATACCGTGGCAGTGGCCGTTTACGAAGCCTGGCGCCAGAACGACTTCAAGTAACAGCGCATAACAAATGTGGGAGCGGGCTTGCTCGCGAAGGGGTCATAACATTCAACATCTTCGTTGACTGTTACACCGCTTTCGCGAGCAAGCCCGCTCCCACATTGGACTTGCTGCGACACTCAGAAATGCTTACTGAACGGTCGGAGTCTCGCCAGCAGCCTGCATGCGTTGCAGCTCTTGTGCGTACAGCGCATCGAAGTTCACCGGAGCCAGCATCAGTGCCGGGAACGAACCACGGGTCACCAGGCTGTCCAGGGTTTCGCGAGCGTACGGGAACAGGATGTTCGGGCAGAACGCACCCAGGGTGTGGCTCATCGAAGCGTCGTCCAGGTTCTTGATCAGGAAGATCCCGGCCTGTTGCACTTCGGCGATGAACGCCACTTCGTCACCGTTTTTCACGGTAACCGACAAGGTCAGCACGACTTCGTGGAAGTCGGCTTCCAGTGTCTTTTGGCGGGTGTTCAGATCCAGAGCGACGCTCGGCTCCCACTGCTGGCGGAAGATCGCCGGGCTTTTCGGAGCTTCGAAGGACAGGTCACGCACATAAATGCGCTGCAAGGAGAATTGCGGTGCAGTTTCTTCTTCGTTCGCAGCAGTGTTCTGTTGGTCAGTCATCGCAGATCCTTCTTGATCCAGGGTTCTTTTAGGTTTGCTTGTTTGGGGTATTGCCGTCAGGCCTTGAGCAGCGCGTCGAGCTTGCCGGCGCGCTCCAGGGCGAACAAATCATCACAACCGCCCACGTGGGTGCTGCCGATCCAGATTTGCGGCACGGACGTACGCCCGGCCTTCTGGGCCATCGCAGCGCGCACCTGCGGCTTGCCATCGACCTTGATCTCTTCGAAGGCCACGCCTTTGTTCTCGAGCAGGTACTTGGCTCGCGAGCAGTAAGGGCAGTAATCGCTGGAATAGACGACGACGCTACTCATATCACTTCACCAGTGGCAGATTGTCGGCTTTCCAGCTGGAGATACCACCGGACAGCTTGGCGGCGGTGAAGCCGGATTTCATCAATTCGCGGGCGTGGGTGCCGGCGGTCTGGCCCATGGCGTCGACCAGGATAATGGTCTTGGCCTTGTGTTTTTCCAGTTCGCCAACGCGGGCGGCCAGTTTGTCCTGGGGAATGTTCACCGCACCGACAATGTGACCGGCGGCGAAATCCTTGCTCGGACGAATGTCGACCACGACGCCCGCGTCCTTGTTGACCAGGCCGGTCAGTTCGCCGGTGCTCAGGCTACGGCCGCCGCCCTGCATTTGATAGGCAATCAGCAACGCCAGCAGTACGACGAAGATACCGACGAGAATGTAGTGGTTAGTGGCGAATTCAATCAGGTGAGCAACCATCGAAGGAGGTTCCAGGGCGTTAAAATGTCGGCCAGTATACACAGCCACTATGGTGGGCCAAACCCCGTCCGGCGGTGACGTGGCCGGAACTTCGCTTTAAACTGCGACTCCCTTTTCCATCGCCCCTTTAACTTAAGCCAGAGCGGATTCCATGACTACCACGCCTAAACCTTTGGTCCTGATGATTCTCGACGGCTTCGGTCACAGCGACAGCCCCGAATCAAACGCCATTTTCGCGGCGAAGAAGCCTGTACTGGACCGCCTGTGGGCCACTGTGCCGAACGGCCTGATCTCGGGCAGCGGCATGGACGTCGGCCTGCCGGATGGCCAGATGGGCAACTCCGAAGTCGGCCACATGAACCTGGGCGCCGGCCGCGTGGTGTATCAGGACTTCACTCGGGTCACCAAATCGATCCGCGACGGCGAGTTCTTCGAGAACCCGACCATCTGCGCCGCAGTGGACAAGGCCGTCGCCGCCGGCAAAGCCGTACATTTCATGGGCCTGCTGTCCGATGGCGGCGTGCATAGCCACCAGGATCACCTGGTCGCCATGGCCGAACTGGCCTTCAAGCGCGGCGCCCGGAACATCTACCTGCACGCCTTCCTCGATGGCCGCGACACTCCGCCGAAAAGCGCGCAATCGTCGATCGAACTGCTCGACGCGACCTTCCAGGCCCTGGGCAAAGGCCGGATCGCCAGCCTGATCGGCCGTTACTACGCCATGGACCGCGACAACCGTTGGGACCGTGTGTCCCAGGCCTACAACCTGATTGTCAACGGCCAGGGCGAATTCAACGCCGCCACCGCTCAGGAAGGCCTGCAAGCAGCCTACGAGCGTGGCGAGAGCGACGAGTTCGTCAAAGCCACCTCCATCGGTGAGCCGGTAAAAGTCGAAGACGGCGATGCCGTGGTGTTCATGAACTTCCGCGCCGACCGCGCCCGCGAGCTGACCCGCGTGTTCGTCGAAGACGATTTCAGTGAGTTCGAGCGTGCCCGCCAGCCGAAACTGGCCGGCTTCGTCATGCTGACCCAATACGCCGCCAGCATCCCTGCCCCGTCGGCTTTCGCCGCCGGCAGCCTGGAGAACGTGCTGGGCGACTACCTGGCGAAAAACGGCAAGACCCAGCTGCGTATCGCCGAAACCGAAAAATACGCCCACGTGACCTTCTTCTTCTCGGGCGGGCGCGAAGAACCGTTCCCGGGCGAAGAACGCATCCTGATTCCGTCGCCGAAAGTCGCCACCTATGACTTGCAGCCGGAAATGAGCGCACCGGAAGTTACCGATCGCATCGTCGACGCCATCGAAAACCAGCGTTACGACGTGATCGTGGTCAACTACGCCAACGGCGACATGGTCGGCCACAGCGGCGTGTTCGAAGCCGCGGTGAAGGCCGTCGAATGCCTGGATCAGTGCGTGGGCCGCATCGTCGAAGCCCTGGAAAAAGTCGGCGGCGAAGCCTTGATCACCGCTGACCACGGTAACGTCGAGCAAATGTCCGACGCCTCCACCGGCCAGGCGCACACTGCACACACCACTGAGCCGGTGCCGTTCATTTATGTCGGCAAGCGCGATCTGAAGGTCCGTGAAGGCGGCGTGCTGGCGGACGTGGCGCCAACCATGCTGAAGTTGCTGGGCTTGGAACAACCGGCGGAAATGACCGGGACTTCGATTCTGGTGTAACCCGGTTATTCAAATCACTGCAAACCCTGTGGGAGCGGCGGTGCGACGATTCGACTTGCTCGCGAAAGCATTGTGCCAGTCGACATCAACGTTGCCTGACACACCGCATTCGCGAGCAAGGCCGCTCCCACATTGGTTTTGCGGTGTTTTTGAGTCCAGTTATCACACAGTCAGAAATGGGCATTTTTTTTGCCGCCCATGGCGGGCATACTAGGCCGTCCCTTTCCCTGGTGCCGCCCGCCCCTATGCTTCGCGTCCTGATAGCCCTAGCTCTGACATGCCTGCTCCAACCGGCCTTTGCTGACGAGCGCGCAGAAACCCAACAACAGTTGGACGCCACGCGTCAGGACATTGCCGAGCTGAAGAAACTGCTGGGTAAACTGCAGGAAGAGAAGTCCGGTGTGCAGAAGGAGCTCAAGGGCACCGAAACCGAAATGGGCAAGCTCGAGAAGCAGGTCGAAGCCCTGCAAAAAGAGCTGAAGAAAAGCGAAGCCGAGCTACAGCGCCTCGACGCAGAGAAAAAAAAACTCCAGAGCGCGCGCACTGAACAGCAACGACTGATCGCCATGCAGGCCCGCGCGGCCTACCAGAACGGTCGCCAGGAATACCTCAAGCTGCTGCTCAACCAGCAAAACCCGGAAAAATTCGCCCGTACCCTCACCTATTACGATTACCTGAGCCAGGCTCGCCTGGAGCAGTTGAAGAGTTTCAACGAAACCCTGCGCCAACTGTCCAATGTCGAGAAAGACATCGCGATGCAGCAGGCGCAATTGCTGGTGCAGCAAAGCAGCCTCGACACCCAGCGCGGCGAACTCGAGAAAGTCCGCCAGGAGCGCCAGCAAGTCCTGGCCAAACTCAATGACGACGTAAAGGCTCGCGATCAGAAACTGGCGGCGCGCGAGCAGGATCAGGCAGACCTGTCTAAAGTCCTTAAAACCATTGAAGAAACTCTGGCCCGCCAGGCCCGTGAGGCAGAAGAAGCGCGGCAAAAAGCGCTGATTGCCCAGCAGGAAGCCGAAAAAAAGCGTTTACGTGAGGCCCAGGCGCTGGCAGACGCCAACGACGACGCCCCACGCAAACCGGTCAAGTCGACTCCCGGCGCACTGGTCTCCAGTTCCGGCGAGACCTTTGGCGGCCCGTTTGCATCAACCCGCGGCAAACTTCCCTGGCCTGTCGATGGTCGACTGCTGGCGCGCTTCGGTGAAAACCGTGGCGATGATGCCCGAACCAAGTGGGATGGCGTGATGATCGGCGCGTCCGCCGGCAGTGCGGTGCATGCCGTACACGGTGGTCGCGTGGTGTTCGCCGACTGGTTGCGCGGCGCCGGGCTGCTGGTGATTCTCGACCACGGCAATGGTTATTTGAGTCTGTACGGTCACAACCAGACGCTGCTCAAGTCTGCGGGTGACGTTGTAAAAGCCGGTGAGCCTATTTCCACTGTCGGTAACAGTGGCGGGCAGGACACACCAGCGCTGTATTTCGCAATTCGTCAGCAGGGTCACCCGAGTGACCCTGCGCAATGGTGCCACGCGCAAGGATAGGCGTTGAGTCACCTACATTAGGAGTTCGTTCGACATGCTGCATTTGTCCCGCCTTACCTCGCTGGCCCTGACGATCGCCCTGGTGATCGGCGCGCCTCTGGCGTTTGCCGCTCAACCAGCCCCGGCGGTTGCGCCTGCGGGCACTGCTGCGACCACCAAGGCGCCACTGCCGCTGGACGAGTTGCGCACTTTTGCCGAGGTGATGGACCGGATCAAGGCCGCTTATGTCGAACCGGTAGACGACAAGACCCTGCTGGAAAACGCCATCAAGGGCATGCTCAGCAACCTCGATCCGCATTCCGCCTACCTTGGCCCTGAAGATTTCGCCGAGCTGCAGGAAAGCACCAGTGGGGAATTCGGCGGCCTGGGTATCGAAGTCGGCGCCGAAGACGGCTTCATCAAGGTGGTGTCGCCAATTGACGACACTCCAGCCTCCAAGGCCGGCATTCAGGCCGGCGACTTCATCGTCAAGATCAACGGCCAGCCCACCCGGGGCCAGAGCATGACCGAAGCCGTCGACAAGATGCGCGGCAAGATCGGCCAGAAAATCACCCTGACCCTGGTGCGCGACGGCGGCACGCCGTTCGACGTGACCCTGGCCCGCGCCGTCATCCAGGTGAAGAGCGTCAAGAGCCAGTTGCTGGAATCGGGCTACGGTTACATCCGCATCACCCAGTTCCAGGTCAAGACCGGTGAAGAGGTTTCCAAGGCCCTGGCCAAGCTGCGCAAAGACAACGGCAAGAAGCTCAAGGGCATCATTCTCGACCTGCGCAACAACCCGGGCGGCGTGTTGCAGGCGGCGGTGGAAGTGGTCGACCACTTCATCACCAAGGGCCTGATCGTTTACACCAAGGGCCGCATCGCCAATTCCGAGCTGCGCTTCTCTGCCACCGGCAAGGACGAAAGCGAAGCCGTGCCAATGGTCGTGCTGATCAACGGCGGCAGCGCCTCGGCTTCGGAAATTGTCGCCGGCGCCCTGCAGGACCAGAAACGCGCCGTGCTGATGGGCACCACCAGTTTCGGTAAAGGTTCGGTGCAAACCGTGCTGCCGCTGAACAATGAACGCGCATTGAAGATCACCACGGCGCTGTATTACACGCCGAACGGCCGCTCCATCCAGGCACAGGGCATCGTCCCGGACATCGAAGTGCGCAAGGCCAAGATCACCAGCGAGCAGGACAGCGACTACTTCAAGGAAGCTGACTTGCAGGGTCACCTGGGCAACGGCAACGGCGGCGCCGACAAACCGACCGGCACCAGTGGCAAAGCCAAACCGATGCCACAGGACGATGACTACCAGTTGGCCCAGGCCCTGAGCCTGCTCAAAGGGCTGAGCATTACATCCGGCCGCTGAGGATGCGCCTGCGGTACGTTCTCGGTCTGCTTTGCTGTCTGGCGGGTGTTGTTCACGCAACGCCCGCCTCGACCACGCCGCAAAAAGCCTACCTGTCCCTGATCATCGATGACCTGGGGCAGAACCTGCCCCGGGATCGCCGCGTGCTGGCCCTGCCCGGCCCGGTGACCACGGCAATCATGCCCGACACGCCCCACGCCACCGAATTCGCCCGCGAAGCCCATCGCGCCGGCAAAATCGTCATTCTGCACATGCCCATGGATCCGGCCACCGGACCGTTCGCCTGGCACCCCGAACTCCCCATCGATGAGCTGGAAAAGCGCCTGAACGCTGCGTTCAAGATGGTCCCGTACACCAGCGGCATCAACAATCACATGGGCAGCCGCATGACCGCACAACCCGCCGCCATGGCCTGGCTGATGGCGGACTTGCAACGACGGCACAAGTTCTTCGTCGACAGTCGCACCAGCGCCCAGACCGTGGCCGCTGCCGAAGCACAGAAGATCGGTCTGGCGAGCGTTTCGCGGGATGTGTTTCTCGATGATGAGCGTACTGAAGCAGCGATCTTCACCCAGCTGCAGACAGCGATAAGCCTCGCGCACAAGCAGGGTTCGGCAGTGATGATCGGGCACCCGTATCCACAGACGCTGGCTGTTTTGGAGCGAGAACTGCCGAAGCTGAAGGCTCAGGGGATCGAGTGGATCGATATCCGGCAGATGATCAGCGTGCGCGGTAATCGGGCGACGGCCGCGCATGGCAAGGATGGCGTATACCGCTAATCCGAAGTACCGCAGAACAAATGTGGGAGTGGCGGTGCGACGATTCGACTTGCTCGCGAAGAGGGCGTGTCAGTCCACATCATTGTTGCCTGATACACCGCTTTCGCGAGCAAGCCCGCTCCCACACCAGTATGTGCAGGATCACTATAGATACTGCGCCATGATCTCGTCCACCCGCCCTTCCTTGCGCATCTGATCCAGCGCCGCCTGGAGCTTGGCCACCGTCTCGTCCGGCACGTCCTTGTTCAGTGCCAGGTACAGTTCGGCACTGTTGAAGCGCAGTACGGTTTTCAATCCGTTAACCCCTTCCTGACGCGCCAGATAGCGCCCGGCCGGATCGCCAGTGGCCCACAGGTCGATCTGACCGTTGACCAGTTTCTTCGCATTGTCCTGATCACGCAGCACGACGATCGGATTGAGCCCCTGCTTGGCCAGCGTCTCGGCGATCGCATCGCCCTTGTAGGCGCCAATCCTGTATTTACGTGCATCGCTCAGGGTTTCGAGGGTGATCTTGCTGTCAGCCTTGGCCAGCATGATCCAGTCGTCCGGGCCGATCGGACCGACCCACTTGAAGAGTTTTTCGCGATCCGGCAACCGTGCCATGACGAATACACCGTAACCAGGTTTTTCCAGGGTGAGTTTGTAGATTCGCTCCCAAGGGAAACGCAGTGTCAGGCTATAGGTTATGTCGGCGCGTTTGAAAATCTCGCGGACGATATCGGTGGCGATGCCATTGATGTTCTCGTCCTGAGCGAAGTTCTTGCCGTTCTTCGCCATGTTGTACGGCGGGAAGTTTTCCGTCAGCAACACCATGTTGGTATCGGGACTGTCTGTTGCGTACGCCCCGGTGGCCAACAAGAGACAAGCACTGGCGAGGGCTAGAAGAAGGCGTCTAAGCATGTCTGGCTACCGAAATCCATGGCGTACCCAAGAGTGCCTTGAGCCCGCCATGATGTCCACTGGCCTGTATCGGTTTGTTTAACGCATCACGATTCCGCGATGAGCCATATAGGCTTTTGCTTCCTGCACGGTGTATTCGCCAAAGTGGAAAATACTCGCCGCCAATACCGCACTGGCGTGGCCTTCAAGGATGCCGTCGGCCAGGTGTTGCAAGTTGCCGACACCGCCGGAGGCGATCACCGGAATGCCCAGCGCATCGCTGATGGCGCGGGTGACACCCAGATCGAAACCGTTTTTCATGCCGTCCTGGTCCATGCTGGTCAGCAGGATCTCACCGGCACCCAAGCCTTCCATCTTCTTCGCCCACTCAACCGCGTCGAGACCGGTTGGTTTGCGACCGCCATGGGTGAAGATTTCCCAGCGCGGGGTTTCACCCGGCCCGGAAACCTTCTTCGCGTCGATGGCAACCACGATGCATTGCGAACCGAAATGCTGCGCGGCTTCGCCGACAAACTCCGGGTTGAACACCGCGGCGGTGTTGATCGAAACCTTGTCCGCGCCGGCATTGAGCAAGTTGCGGATGTCCTGCACGGTGCGTACGCCGCCGCCCACGGTCAGCGGGATGAACACCTGGCTGGCCATGCGCTCTACGGTGTGCAGCGTGGTGTCGCGGCCGTCGACACTGGCAGTGATGTCGAGAAAGGTAATTTCGTCGGCACCCTGCTCGTCGTAGCGACGGGCGATTTCCACCGGGTCACCGGCGTCGCGGATGTTTTCGAATTTCACACCCTTGACCACCCGGCCGTTATCCACGTCCAGGCAAGGGATGATGCGTTTGGCCAGCGCCATGGTCAGTCCTCAGCCTTGGTACGAGTCGCAGAAAGCTTGCGCTTCGGCGACGTCGAGAGTGCCTTCGTAGATCGCCCGGCCGGTGATCGCGCCGATGATGCCCGGCGCCTTGGCGTCGAGCAGCGACTTGATGTCACCCAGGTTGTGAATACCGCCGGAAGCGATCACCGGAATCCTGGTCGCAGCAGCGAGCGCGGCGGTGAACGGTACGTTGCAGCCCTGCATCATGCCGTCTTTGGCGATGTCGGTATAAACGATCGAAGACACGCCGTCGGCTTCAAACTGTTTGGCCAGATCGATAACCTGCACGGTGCTGATTTCAGCCCAGCCATCGGTCGCAACAAAACCGTCCTTCGCGTCGAGGCCAACGATGATCTTGCCCGGGAACGCACGGCAGGCCTCAGCGACGAATGCCGGATCCTTCACCGCCTTGGTGCCGATGATCACGTAGCTCACGCCGGCTTTCACGTAGTGTTCGATAGTTTCCAGGGAACGGATACCGCCGCCGATCTGGATCGGCAGGTTCGGGTAGCACTTGGCGATGGCGGTGACCACTTCGCCGTTGACCGGCTGGCCCTCGAATGCGCCATTCAGGTCGACCAGATGCAGACGACGGCAACCGCCCTCCACCCACTTGGCAGCCATGCTCACCGGGTCATCGGAGAACACTGTGGAATCTTCCATGCGGCCCTGGCGCAGACGTACGCAGGCACCGTCTTTAAGATCGATAGCGGGAATAATCAGCATCTGGCAAACCTTCAAATTTGAATGTTCAGCTTGGCTCGGAAATCAGTTTTTCTCGAGCGCCCACAGGTCGCTTTCGATGCTTTCGAACCTCTCTTTGAGGTGCGCCTGCACATCGAAAATCGCCCTGTTGTAATAGTGCGGAGCAATTTCGCGGGTAAACAGCTCAAGAATTTCGGCCGCTTCGAACGAACCCAGGTCCAGTTCGAAGCGATCCTCCATGAACCGCTTGATCTTGCGATTGGCCTCGCTCTCCTGTTCAGGAGTGAGGGTCAGGATCGGCGGCTTGGTTTTCTTGGCGGCCATTTACCAGCGACCGTCCCACGCGGCGAAGTTCTGCAGCAGCTGCAGGCCATGGGTATGGCTTTTCTCCGGGTGGAACTGCACGGCGAAACGCGAGCCTTCGGCCAGCGCCGCGGCGAAGTCGACACCGTAGTGACCGCCACCCACCACCTGCCGCGCGTTGGCGGCAGCGATGTAGTAGCTGTGCACGAAGTAGAACCGCGCCAGGTCCGGGATGTCGTGCCACAGCGGGTGACTCACCTTCTGCTTCACTTCGTTCCAGCCCATGTGCGGGACTTTCAGGTGTTCACCGTCCTCGACCAGATCCTTGCCGAAGAACTTCACCTGGCCCGGAAACAGACCGATGCAGTCGACGCCGTCGTTCTCTTCGCTGGTGTCGAGCAAGGCTTGCATGCCCACGCAGATACCAAGGAACGGACGGTCCTGGCTGACTTCACGTACCAGCGAATCGAAGCCGAGGCGACGGATCTCCGCCATGCAATCGCGAATGGCACCCACGCCGGGGAAAACCACCCGGTCGGCCTCGCGAATCACGTTCGCATCGCTGGTGATCAGGACCTTGCCGGCACCGACGTGCTCGAGGGCCTTGGCCACCGAGTGCAGGTTGCCCATGCCGTAATCGATAACCGCGACTGTCTGCATTACAGCACGCCCTTGGTCGAAGGCATTTGCCCGGCCATGCGATCATCGAGCTCGACGGCCATGCGCAGGGCACGACCGAAAGCCTTGAACACGGTTTCGATCTGGTGGTGGGTGTTGTGCCCACGCAGATTGTCGATGTGCAAGGTGACGTTGGCGTGGTTGACGAAGCCCTGGAAGAATTCCTGGAACAGGTCGACGTCGAAGCCGCCGACGGTGGCACGGGTGTACGGAACATGCATCTGCAGGCCCGGACGGCCGGAGAAGTCGATCACCACACGCGAGAGTGCTTCATCGAGCGGCACGTAGGCGTGACCGTAGCGACGGATGCCTTTCTTGTCGCCGATGGCTTTGGTGAAAGCCTGGCCGAGGGTGATACCGACGTCTTCCACGGTGTGGTGGTCATCGATATGCAGGTCGCCCTTGCTGACAATATCCAGGTCGATCAGCCCGTGACGGGCGATCTGGTCCAGCATGTGCTCAAGAAAAGGAACACCGATATCAAATCGGGCCTTTCCGGTGCCATCGAGGTTGATCGAGGCTTTGATCTGGGTTTCCAGAGTGTCGCGCTCGACAGACGCCTTACGTTCGGCCATCACCAGCTCCGCAAAATCATTGGGCGAAAAAGGCAACCATTATAGGGGCGCGGGCGCCAAACAGAAACACGAGAGGTGATATGGCTGACGGAATGAATCCGGGGGTGTCGGCGATGTACATGTCCATACAAGCGACCTGGAAAGAACGCAAAACAAATGTGGGAGCGGTGGTGCGGCAATCCGACTTGCTCGCGAAGAGGCCGTCACATTCAACATTTGTGTTGACTGACACACCGCCTTCGCGAGCAAGCCCGCTCCCACAGGTTTTGCATTTACCTTGGTGTCAGTGGAACAGCACTGCTGTTTTTTGCAATGTCACCCACACACCCCACGCCAGCGGAATGCCCACCACCAGCCACGCCGCAACCGCCAGCGGCTTGGTGCCGGCAGCCGCTTTCCACTCCAGCACGGTACTGCTGTCAGCACCCTTGTCATGACCCAGCGCCTGTTCGGCGGCCAGTTCGGCGTCGGTCATGAAGTACTTGTCGGCCACCGGACGCACCAGCAGATTGCACAGGAAACCCAGCACCAGCAGGCCGGCGAGGATGTACAGGGTGATGTCGTATGCCGCTGCGCGCTCGACGCCGATGCTCAATTGATACTCACGCAGGTAGTTCACCAGCACCGGACCCAGCACGCCGGCGGCAGCCCAGGCGGTCAGCAGACGACCGTGGATCGCGCCGACCATTTGCGTACCGAACAGGTCCGCCAGATACGCCGGAACGGTTGCAAAGCCACCGCCATACATCGACAGGATGATGCAGAACGCCGCCACGAACAGCGCGACGCTGCCCAGATGACCAAGGTTCGGAATCAGTCCGTACAGGGCAAAACCCAGGGCGAAGAACACGAAGTAGGTGTTTTTGCGGCCCAGGTAATCCGAGAACGAAGCCCAGAAGAAACGTCCGCCGATGTTGAACAGGCTCAGCAAACCGGTGAAACCGGCAGCGATGGCGGCGATCGAAGCCAGTTGCGAGGCGTCGAGCTGACCGAACGCCAGGTCATTGCCCAGCAATTTGCCCGCGAACACTTCCTGCAACAGCGGCGACGCCATGCCGAGGATACCGATACCGGCGGATACGTTCAGGCACAGCACCAGCCACACCAGACGGAATTGCGGCGTCTTCCAGGCCACATTCACGTGAACATGACGATGAGTGATCATCGCGTTCGAGGCTTTTTTCACCGGGGCGGTCCAGCCTTCGGGCTTCCAGCCGGTTGGCGGAACGCGGTAGGACAGCGCGCCACCGATCATGAACACGAAGTAGATCGCGGCCATCACCAGGAAGCTCTGCCACACGCCGACACTGGTTGGCGAAGCGAAGTGCCCCATCAGAGCCGCCGCCAGCGGAGCGCCGACCATTGCGCCGCCGCCGAAGCCCATGATCGCCATGCCGGTCGCCATGCCGCGCTTGTCCGGAAACCATTTGATCAGGGTCGACACCGGCGAAATGTAGCCCAGGCCCAGGCCGATACCGCCAATGACCCCGGAGCCGATCCACATCAGCCAGATCTGGTGGGTATACACCCCCAGCGCCGAAATCAGCAGGCCGCCGCACCAGCACAGAGCCGATACGACGCCGGCCTTGCGCGGTCCGGCATGTTCCAGCCAGCCACCCCAGATGGCGGCCGAGCAACCGAGGAAGATGAAGAACAGCGTGTAGATCCAGCCGAGCATCGAGATCGGCCAGTCACACTGAGACGAAAAGACTTGTGCGATAAAACTCATGTCTGGCGCGCAGGCTGCCGGAGCGGTGATACCCAGCGCCTTGGACAGCGGCAGCCAGAACACCGAAAAGCCGTAGGCCATGCCGATGCACAAGTGGATGGCCAACGCGGCCGGTGGTACCAGCCAGCGGTTGAAACCGGGCTTGGCGATGATCCGCTCCTTGGACAGGAACGCAGGCTGGCTGGCACTGAAGCCGTCCGCCGTGATGCTCGTAGTCATTGTGTTTCCCCCAATTATCAGTAGGGTTCGCCAGCCATGGTCCACCCCCGGCCTTTATGCACGCAGGCATGACCGTTTTTTTCGGGGGACGCCTTGTTGTGCGACAACAGGTCGCAGAAGGACGGACGAACGGGCAAAGGGTACCATCTGCAAGTGACAGAAAAACCAAACTGACATCACCTTTTGTACGTTATCCGACCTCTTTCACCCATGACCTCACAGGAATCACCATGCCGATCATCGTCGAGTCGCTGAATCAAGCCACGTCCCAGGATCGGCAGGATCTGCAGAAGATCTACCGCGACGCTCCAGAATGGTTGTTCGCCCCGTTTTCCGGGGAAGCGCAGTTGATCGAAGACTGTTTGCGCGACGGCACGCTGATCGCCGGGCGCTTCAATGATCGCCTGCTGGGCGCGGCCCGTTTGCAAAGGCACCAAGAGGCCTGGTACTTGTCACAAATTTGTGTGCGAAAAATTACCCGTCGCCGTGGTGTTGCCGAGCGACTGGTGGCCGAAGCCCGGAAAATGGCCGAGCAATCGGGCGTGACCCTGCGCTTGCTCGCACCTGCCGGGCACCTGGAGGCTCAGGCACTGGCCGCCAAGCTGAAACTGCCGCTGGATGTACTGCCGCAGTGATCGCTGACCGGTCGTCTATCCGGTGGCGCTATACTCCTCGGCTAAATTTTGAATTCGACTATCTACAAGGACTCGCCCATGAAAGCGTTCGGCAAAATCCTGGGTCTGGTACTTCTCGGGCTGTTGCTGATCATTGTGGCGCTGGGCTTTGCCCTGACCCACCTCTTCGATCCCAACGACTACAAAGACGAGATTCGCCAGATTGCCCGCGACAAGGCCCACATCGAGCTGACGCTCAATGGCGATATCGGCTGGAGCCTGTTCCCGTGGCTGGGCCTGGAGCTGCACGACGCCAGTGTCGCGACCATGGTCAAACCGACCGAACCGTACGCCGATTTGCAGATGCTCGGCCTGTCGGTGCGCGTCCTGCCGCTGCTGCGCCGTGAAGTGCAGATGAGCGACGTGCGCGTCGAAGGCCTGAACCTGCGCCTGAACCGCGACAAGGATGGTCACGGCAACTGGGAGGACATCGGCAAGGTGCCTGCTACGGCCAAGACCGACGCCACCAGCACCCCGCCAGCCGCTATCGAACCTGCGCCCGAAGCCAGCGTCGTGGCGGAAAAACCGCCTCAGCCGATCCGTCTGGACATCGACAGCCTGACCGTGAACAACGCACGGGTTGAATACACCGACGAACGAACCGGCAAGAGCTTCAGCGCCGAAAGCATTCAGTTGAGCACCGGCGCGGTTCACGACTCCGTCAACATTCCGCTCAAGCTCACGGCTTTCCTGTCAGCCAACCAGCCGGCACTGCGGGTTCGCACCGAGCTCAATGGTGAGGTGCGTATCGCACGTGCACTGCAGCGTTATCAGTTCGAAGACATGAAGTTGTCCGGTGAAGTGACCGGCGATCCGCTGCAAGGCAAGACCATGACGTTCTCCGCCCAGGGCCAGCTGGTGCTGGACAAGGCCGCCAACGTGGCCGAGTGGACCGGTATCAAGATCTCCGCCAACCAACTGCGGGCACTGGGTGAACTGAAGGTCAACGACCTCGACAAGACCCCACAGGTCAGCGGCGGCATCTCGATTGCCCAGTTCGACCTGGCGAAATTCGTCGAAAGCATCGGCCAGAAACTCCCGGCCATGGCCGAAGGCAGCCTGAGCAAAGTCGAGCTGGTCAGCCGATTGGCAGCGACACCGACCAGCCTGGCGCTCGACAACCTCAACCTGAAAGTCGACGACAGCACCTTCAGCGGCCGCATTGCCGTCGAAGACTTCGCCAAGCAATCGCTGCGCGCTGTGCTCAAGGCCGACACCTTCAACGTCGATCGTTACCTGCCGCCAAAATCCGCCGAGGCCAATAGCGCCACGCAGGTACGCCAGGCCGAAGTCGCCAGCACCGAAGCCGATGCCCTGGCTGGCGCGGGCAGTACACCACTGCCACCCGCGCCGACCAAGGACGCGTGGAGCAGCGAGCGTCTGTTGCCAGTGGAACGCTTGAGCAAGCTCGATGTGGACGCCGACCTGACCTTCGGCCAGTTGACCCTGAAAAAACTGCCGATCCATAACGCTACGCTCAAGGCCACCGGCCAGGGCGGCCTGCTGACGCTGGCCAACCTGCGCGGCGATCTGTACGAGGGCAACTTCGAAACCGCTGGCACGCTCGATGTGCGCCAGCCAGTGCCGGCGCTGAACCTGCAGACGAAGATCAGCCGGGTACCGGCAGAAAAAATCCTCGAAAGCCAGGGCAAGAACCCGCCGGTCAAAGGCCTGGTCACGCTCAACAGCAGCCTGAGCGGCAATGGCAACAGCCAGAAAGCGCTGATCGAAACCCTCAATGGCAACGCCAGTATCGTCATCAACAATGGCATGCTGCTCAATGCCAACCTTGAGCAACAGCTGTGCAAAGGCATCGCCACGCTCAACCGCAAAACCCTCAGCGGCGAGCCGCGGGGCAAGGACACACCGTTCCAGGAACTCAAGGGCAACCTGACCTTCCGTAATGGCGTGGCCAGCAACCCGGACCTGAAAGTGCGCATCCCGGGCATGGCCGTCAACGGTAACGGTGACATCGATCTGCGAGTGCTGGGCATGGACTACCGCGTCGGCATCATCGTCGAAGGTGATACGAGCGCCATGCCAGACCCGGCCTGTCAGGTCGGCGACAAGTTTGTCGGTATCGAGTGGCCACTGCGCTGCCGCGGCCCGCTGGAGCTGGGCGCCAAGGCTTGCCGCGTGGATAACGAACGCATGAGCCAGGTCGCGACCAAGGTGGCTGGCGACAGGATCAGCGAAAAAATCGAGGAAAAATGGGGCGACAAAGTCGACCCGAAACTGAAAGACGCACTCAAGGAACTGTTCAAGCGATGAGAGCCGAGCAGTTTTCAACGGCGGTGCTGGACTGGTTCGACCGCCACGGCCGTCACGATTTGCCCTGGCAGCAGGACATCAACCCATATCGGGTATGGGTCTCGGAAATCATGTTGCAGCAGACCCAGGTCAGCACCGTGCTGAACTACTTCGACCGCTTCATGGCCTCGCTGCCAACGGTCGAAGCCCTGGCAGCGGCACCGGAAGACGAAGTGCTGCACCTGTGGACGGGCCTGGGTTACTACACCCGCGCGCGCAATTTGCAGAAGACCGCGAAAATCGTCGTCGAGCAGTACGGCGGCGAATTTCCCCGGGACGTGGAAAAGCTCACTGACCTGCCGGGCATCGGCCTGTCCACCGCTGGTGCGATTGCCAGCATCAGCATGGGGCTGCGCGCGCCGATCCTCGACGGCAACGTCAAACGGGTGCTGGCGCGCTTTACCGCGCAGGAGGGCTACCCCGGCGAGCCGAAGGTCGCGAAACAGCTCTGGGCCAACGCTGAGCGCTTCACACCGCACGACCGGGTCAACGCCTACACCCAGGCGATGATGGACCTCGGCGCCACGCTCTGCACCCGCAGCAAACCGAGCTGCCTGCTGTGTCCGCTGAAAAAGGGCTGTGAGGCGCACATGCTTGGCCTGGAGACCCGCTACCCGATCCCCAAGCCGCGTAAGGCCATCCCGCAGAAGCGCACGCTGATGCCGATGCTCGCCAACGCCGAGGGCGCCATTCTGCTTTACCGTCGCCCCTCCACGGGCCTGTGGGGCGGCTTGTGGAGCCTGCCGGAACTCGACGACCTCGACGATCTGCAGCACCTGGCATCGCAGCATTCGCTGGAACTGGGCACCCAACAGGCGTTGCCGAGCCTGGTGCACACCTTCAGCCATTTTCAGTTATCCATCGAACCCTGGCTGGTTCAGGTCCAGCAGACCGGCCATCACGTGGCCGAGGCCGACTGGCTCTGGTATAACCTCGCCACCCCGCCGCGCCTGGGTCTTGCCGCCCCGGTCAAGACCTTGCTCGAACGCGCGGCCGCCGTATTGAACGCAGGAGAGTCGTCATGACCCGCACCATCATGTGCCGCAAGTACAAAGAAGAATTGCCTGCCCTGGAGCGCGCACCGTTCCCGGGTGCCAAAGGCCAGGACATTTTTGACCACGTCTCGGCCAAGGCCTGGGCAGATTGGCAAAAGCACCAGACCCTGCTGATCAACGAAAAACGCCTGAACATGATGAACGCCGAAGATCGCAAATATCTGCAGGGCGAGATGGACAAGTACTTCTCCGGCGAGGATTACGCCAAGGCCGAAGGCTACGTTCCACCTGCTCAATAATTGATCAAAATCCGGGGTCGGCACGTAAGCAACGGTAATAATTAAATATTTTTTGAAAACTTGCTTGACGACCCCCTGAAAAACCCGTTTAATGCGCCCCGTTGCCCAGATAGCTCAGTCGGTAGAGCAGGGGATTGAAAATCCCCGTGTCGGCGGTTCGATTCCGTCTCTGGGCACCAAATACCGAAAACCCTGAATCGCAAGATTCAGGGTTTTTTTATGCCTGCGGGAAAGTGCAGGCCCCCAAACGCCCCTCCCCAGGAACCCTGAACTGCAAGATTCAGGGCTCACTTGCGCCCCATGGTTCAGAGCCTCTCGTCAACTCGCGTCCTTCCAGTGGAAAACCAGGCTACGGGCTGCACCGCTGCCAACATTGGCAACGTCATGCCGCGTTTCGCCGTTGCGCGTCGCAATGACCGTGTATTTACCGGCAGGCAGTTTCACGTAAACCAGCGGACCGGCGTCATTGAGCGTCAGCACGGTTTGCCCCGGGGCTTTCTGAATAACGACGCTCACGTCGGGAATGTATTCATTTTGCGATCCGACCGAGAACGTCATGTGCAGGTTATAGCCGGTGGTCTGCTGAATGGCCCTGGACTCATCCTCGCCGATACCGCCGGACAGGTAGGCGATGCCGTTTTGCTCCTGGCGCTGCACCTGCACGCCAGCGCTGTCGATTGGAGCAAGGCTGGCGGCGGGCGACATCGATGGAAACATCAACACGCCGACGGCGGTGAGAGGTAACAGGAGTGAATGGAGGGGTTTCATGATGACGCCTCCCGGGTTCTGCAGAACCCAATGGTTACACCCTTTGGATTTCCGGGTGGAGGGAGGGGTTTTAGATTGATTTGGCCTGAGTACGAAACGTACTACACCATTTGTTCCTCAGCCCTCGCCCGGATTTAGACTCGTCCTGCCGAAGAGCCCGGTATTTCCTGCCTGTTTTTCAGTAACTCCCGGCATCTTCGAAAGGTACTCACTGGTCATGCTCTTTCGCTGCTCAATCTGCTGCGGAAGACCTCATGACGGCCCTCACACCCAACGACACTCACGACCCCTATCTCGCATCACTGCTTGGCAACCTTGGCAAATTGATCCATCAGGCACGTCAGAAAGCGCTTCGGGCGGTCGATACCGTTCAAGTGCAGACCTGTTGGCAGATCGGTCGGCACATCGTTGAGTTCGAACAGAACGGCGCGCGACGGGCGAGGTATGGCAAAGAGTTACTGTCGACCTTGGCAAAAGTGCTGGCTGAAGAATTCGGAAAAGGATTTGACGCCTCCAACCTTCGTTACATGCGTCTGTTCTATCAAGCCTTTCCAATTCGTGACGCACTGCGTCACGAATTGAGCTGGACCCACTACCGCCGCCTGCTTCGGGTCGACAACGACAGCGCTCGTCTCTGGTACATGAACGAATCAGCCACCCAAAACTGGTCAAGCCGCGCTCTGGAACGCCAGATCAACACACTGTATTACGAGCGCCTGCTGGCAAGCCGCGATCGCGGCAGCGTCAAGCAGGAGGCCGCTACCAACATTCAGAACATGAAAGCCAGCCCTCGGGAATTCATCCGTGATCCGGTGGTACTGGAATTTCTTGGTTTACCCAATGCCGGAAAGCTTCAGGAAAGCGAGATCGAACAAGCGTTGATCGAACAACTGCAAGGCTTCTTGCTGGAGCTGGGCAAGGGCTTCGCGTTCATTGCCCGCCAGCAACGCATCAGTACCGACAGCAAAGACTTCTACATCGATCTGGTGTTCTACAACTACCTGCTCAAGTGCTTCGTCATCTTCGATATCAAGCGCGGTGAACTGACCCATCAGGATGTGGGGCAGATGGACATGTACGTACGCATGTACGACGACCTGAAACGTGGCGTGGAAGACGGCCCCACTGTCGGCATCATTCTCTGTGCGCAAAAGGATGAATCCGTGGTGCGTTACTCGGTGCTTGAAGGAAACGAACAACTGTTCGCCAGCAAGTACAAGCTTGTCCTGCCAACTGAGGAGGAGCTCCGTAACGAGCTGGATCGGGAACGGGCGGCACTTGAAGAGCGGCTGCTCGATCAACCACTGCGTTGAGGCGAACGGATTGTTCATCAACGCCATGAAGACTATCGTTGGCAGCTACCCGCAAAGGTCTGACGCCAATGAATTTGCAGGACACGCCTTCACTGGCCCCCACTCCCGTCGAGTTGCCGCGGCCGACATCCACGCCCGGCGAACCGTTCAAGGAAACCGCCCCGGACGGCTTCATCCTCGGCGGCTTCACCTGGCGGCACCCTTCTCAGGACGCCGCTCGCCCGGTCGTTATCATCAATGCCGCCACCTCGGTCCGTTGCCGCCATTACTCGCGCTTTGCCGACTACCTGTTCGCCCACGGCTTCGATGTCATCACCTATGACTACCGCGGCATCGGCGAGTCGCGGCCAGGATCGCTCAAGGGGCTTCAAGCCTCGTGGTCCGATTGGGGCGCGCTGGATTTCGAGGCGATGCTCAGGCGCGCACAGCGCGAATTCCCCGGGCAGCCGATCAATGTGGTCGGCCACAGCTTTGGAGGCTGTGCAGCGGGCCTGGGAGCCTCCGGACAACTAATCCGGCGCCTGGTGACGGTCGGCGCACAATTCGCTTACTGGCGCGACTATGCGCCCGCTCATCGCTGGCGGATGTTCGGCAAGTGGCATGTGGTGATGCCGCTGGTGACGATGCTGTGCGGCTACTTCCCCGGCAAACGACTCGGCTGGCTGGAAGACACACCTGCCGGTGTAGTCCGCGACTGGAGCACGCCCACCGCTCGCTACGAGAAGCGCCCCAGCGGCCAGGGCATCCATGTCAGAAACTTCGCTGCCGTCACCGCAAAAGCCCTGGCCATAAGCATCAGCGACGATCCCTATGGCACGATCCCGGCGATCGAACGCCTGCTCGCCTACTTCACCGGCAGCACAAACACCCACCTGCGCATAGCCCCCGAAGACATCGGCGAAAAAGAAGTTGGGCATTTCGCCTTTTTTCGCAGCGCATACCAAGCCACACTATGGCCCATTGCATTGTCCTGGCTGCAAAACGGCGAGCTGGCCCCTGGCACACCCGGGCGAACGGTGCCACGCAGCTGAGCCAACCGCCCCTTTCACCGAATTACGGAACAACACCCATGGCCTCCGCCAACAAACAGCAGAAACGCGCCTCCCGCGCCAAGGCCAAGGCCAAACAGAACCGCACCCAGCGGGCTGCCGCGCCGGTCGAACTGGACCCGAACGATGATCGCATCGACTTCGAATCGGTGGACCTGACCGAACTGTTCAAGAAAATGATCGACGCCGAAAAGACCAGTCAGCAAGCCATGTGCACGGCCTTCCTCGAAGACCCATTGCTGGAACTGGTGTACGAGCAGGAAGGCGAAGAAGGCGCGATGGACTTCATCCTTGCCGCGCTGATCGAGTATCGCCAATGGTCCACTGAAACCGACGAGGCTGGCGCCCTGGCGTGGATCGAATCACCGGCCTTCCAGGCTGACTACGTGGCGGCGTCCGACGCCATTGCCGCGCAAACCCAACAGAAACCGAACTGAGTTCCCATGGCCTCCCTGAACAAGCAACAGAAACGCGCCAAGCGCGCAAAAGCCAAAGCCAAGCAAATCCGCATGGTCGGCCGTAAATCCCTGGCACTGGACAACGACCTGGATCTCCCGGAGCCGATCCCGGAATACACCCTGGCGATGTTCAGCAAAATGCGTGACGCGGAAGCCATCAGCCGCAGCGAAATGCTCTCCGTGCTGTTGACGAATCTGGCCTTCATCATCATCGACCATCCAGAACTGCTTGACATGGAAAACGCCGACGACGAAGGCATGGCCGCCACCCACCTGGCCGCCGACATGCTGATCGACTACCGCATGTGGGCCGACGGCATGGACCGCGACGCCGCCCAGGCATGGCTGACCGACCCGCAGTTCATTGCCGACTTCGGCGACGCACTGGACGTCTACCGCCAGACGCTGGATACGCCGGAAGAAAAAGCCGAGTAAAGGTTACGCCTCAAACAAAAACGGCCGCTTGTCATCACTGACAGCGGCCGTTTTATTTATTACGTGTAGGAGGACGCACATCCGCTGAAATGTATATCCCATTGACATATCCCACCTGGAATCTATCCTTTCTCAGTACTCATAATGATCCAGGAGGCTAAATATGGAGCAGACCACCCTTTTCATGAGCAACAGGAGTCAGGCTGTTCGCCTTCCAAAGGCCGTTGCGATGCCTGGCGACGTCAAGCGGGTGGATGTTATCGCCATTGGCAGGGCGCGCATCATCACGCCCGCTGGAGAAAGCTGGGACAGTTGGTTCGATGGAGAGAGCGTCACTTCAGACTTCATGAATGATCGCGAACAACCCGCCGATCAGGAACGTGAAGCGCTCTGATGATTAAATTCATGCTCGACACCAACATCTGCATTTTCACCATCAAGAACAAACCACCCGTCGTACGCGAGGCCTTCAATCGCCATCACGATCAATTGTGCATCAGTGCTGTCACGTTGATGGAGCTGATCTACGGAGCTGAAAAATCCGCAGCTCCCGAGAAAAACCTGGCGATCATTGAGGGATTTGCAGCCCGTCTTGAAGTCTTGCCTTTCGATAATGATGCTGCCGCGCACACCGGGATGATTCGGTCGGAGTTGGCGAAGGCAGGAACACCTATAGGGCCGTATGACCAAATGATTGCCGGGCACGCGCGTTCCCGCGGCTTCATTGTGGTGACGAACAACGTCAGGGAGTTTGATCGGATCCCGGGATTGCGCGTTGAAGACTGGGTTAATCCCGAGTAAGTCTGCCCCAGAAACCAAAACGGCCGCTTGTCATCACTGACAGCGGCCGTTTTGCGTTACGCGGTATGAATCAGTTCAACACCACCGCGCCACTTTTTTCCAGCTTGCGACGGCGAGCCACGATCAAGCCAGCTGCCACCACCAACACGCTGAGCAAACCGGTCGCGAGGATTTCCACACGATGGGCTTCCTGGAACAGCATGATGGTCAGGGCACCAACGATGAATGCGATCACCGCGTAGGTCAGGCCCGGGAACAGCCACATGCTGAAGACGATTTTCTCACCACGAGCCATACGCTGTTTGCGCATGCGCAGTTGCGAAATCGCGATCACCAGGTACACCAGCAGCGCGATGGCGCCGGAGCTGGCCAGCAGGAACTCGAACACCGCCGCCGGGGCCACGTAGTTGGCGAAGGTCGCCAGGAACGCTGCGCCAGTGGACAACATCACCGCCCAGTATGGCGTGCCGCTTTTGTTGGTGCGGGTGGACATGGCCGGCGCATCGCCGCGCTTGCCCAGGGAGAACAGCATCCGCGACGAGGTGTAGAGCGCCGAGTTCAGGCAGCTGGTCACAGCGACCAGTACCACGATGTCGACGATCATCTTGGCGTTAGGGATGCCCATGCGTTCAAGCACAGTCTGGTAGGAACCCAGGCTTGCCAGTACCGGGTCGTTCCAAGGCACCAGGGCTACGACGATGAAGATCGATACGAGGTAGAACAGGCCGATCCGCCAGATCACCGAGTTGGTGGCCTTGGAGATTTGCTTGCCAGGGTTCTTCGATTCCGCGGCCGCGATGGTCACGATTTCGGTGCCCATGAAGGAGAACATGGTGGTCAGGATGGCACCCAACACCGCGCCCATACCGTTTGGCAGGAAGCCCTGGGTGTCGAACAGGTGGGAAACGCCGCTGACCTGGCTACCCGGCAGGAAGCCGAAGATCGCCATGAGGCCCACAACAATGAAACCGATGATCGCCAACACTTTGATCAGGGCAAACCAGAACTCGAATTCACCGTAGTTCTTCACGCTGAACAGGTTGGTCACGGTCAACAGCATGGTGATGACCAGGGCGAAGGCCCAGATGTCCACACCAGGGAACCAGGCGTGCAGGATGGTCGCGGCGGCGTTGGCTTCCAACGGGATCACCAGGACCCAGAACCACCAGTAGAGCCAGCCGATGGTGAAACCGGCCCAGTGACCGATCGCGCGATCGGCATAAGTCGAGAACGAGCCGGTGTCCGGCGATGCAATCGCCATTTCACCGAGCATGCGCATCACCAACACCACCAGCATGCCGGCGGCAGCGTAGGCCAACAGCACGGCCGGGCCTGCGGCCGCGATGGCGTGACCCGAGCCGACGAACAGGCCGGCACCGATAACCCCGGCAATCGACAGCATGGTCACATGACGCGGTTTGAGCCCCTGTTCGAGGCCGTTAGAGCTTTGGGTACTGCTCATTGAAACTACCTTTGTAAGGAAAAGCGAATGCGTGCATCCCGTTTGGATGTCCTTCTTGTAAAAAGAAACCAACGGGGTGTTCCGGAATCTGCACGCAATAATTGCGCCAAAATGTTTCAAAAGCGTCTACCCCGGCGATTTCGACTCGACCGGACAGTCATCGCAAGCCCTTGAAATCAATGGCACTTTGCCAGAACGTTACCCTGCGACCCACTTTTTGAACGAAATTGCGCACCGGAAACACATCTAAAAACGACACGACGCACGATAAAAGTGCGGATCTGCCACGTTCGGCCGGATAGCGCTTCCAACCCCCCGCCAAAGCTGGCAACATCGCGCCCTTTTTTGCGACAGCCACCGCGCTTTTTATCGACAGGCAAGGTTCAAACGGCTGTTCGGTTGTTGATGGGGCGACAGTCTGCTGCGCCGATGCGACAACCTGCCACACGCCAGCCGTTTACCGTCCGTAGCGCTGTTGGCTGCCATTGAAACGCTATGCTAGGTTGGCCGCCTCGCCAGTAAGGCCGCCAACAGCAGGAGCGCAACATATATGAGGAACGCACATGGCTGAGGCCACGCCCGCGCTTGAAATCCGCAACTTGCACAAACGCTACGGTTCGCTGGAGGTGCTCAAGGGCATCTCGCTGACCGCCCGCGACGGCGACGTGATCTCGATCCTGGGTTCTTCCGGCTCCGGCAAGTCCACGTTCCTGCGTTGCATCAACCTGCTGGAAAACCCGCACCAGGGCCAGATCCTGGTCGCCGGCGAAGAACTCAAGCTCAAGGCCGCGAAGAACGGTGAACTGGTGGCCGCCGACGGCAAGCAGATCAATCGCCTGCGCAGCGAAATCGGTTTTGTGTTTCAAAACTTTAACCTGTGGCCGCACATGAGCGTGCTCGACAACATCATCGAAGCCCCGCGCCGCGTGCTCGGCCAGAGCAAGGCCGAAGCCATTGAGGTTGCCGAAGCCCTGCTGGCCAAGGTCGGCATCGCCGACAAGCGCCATGCCTACCCCGCGCAACTGTCCGGTGGCCAGCAACAACGGGCGGCGATTGCCCGCACCCTGGCCATGCAGCCCAAAGTCATCCTGTTCGATGAGCCGACCTCCGCGCTTGACCCGGAAATGGTCCAGGAAGTACTTAATGTCATCCGCGCACTGGCCGAAGAAGGCCGCACCATGCTGCTGGTGACCCACGAGATGGGCTTCGCCCGCCAGGTCTCCAGCGAAGTGGTGTTCCTCCACCAGGGCCTGGTAGAAGAGCAAGGATCGCCACAGCAGGTGTTTGAAAACCCGCTTTCGGCACGCTGCAAACAATTCATGTCCAGCAACCGCTAACGGAGCTACCCACATGCAGATGTACAAAAAGGTCTTCCTGGCTGCCGCCGTCACCCTGGCGTTCAGCGCCGGTGCCATGGCCGAAACCCTGAAGATGGGCATCGAAGCGGCTTACCCGCCGTTCAACAATAAAGATGCCAGTGGCAATGTCGTCGGCTTCGACAAAGAGATCGGCGACGCCCTGTGCGCCAAGATGAAAGTCGAGTGCACCGTGGTCACCTCCGACTGGGACGGCATCATCCCGGCCCTGAACGCCAAGAAGTTCGACTTCCTGATCTCCTCGATGTCGATCACCGACGAGCGCAAGCAAGCGGTGGACTTCACCGACCCGTACTACTCCAACAAGCTGCAGTTCATCGCCAAGAAAGACGTCGACTTCAAGACCGACAAGGATGCGCTCAAGGGCAAAGTGATCGGCGCCCAGCGCGCGACCCTGGCCGGCACCTGGCTCGAAGACAACATGCCGGGCGTTGAAACCAAACTCTATGACACCCAGGAAAACGCTTACCTCGACCTGACTTCGGGTCGTCTGGACGGCATCCTGGCTGACAAGTACGTCAACTACGAGTGGCTGAAAAGCGACGCTGGCCGTGGCTACGAGTTCAAGGGCGATCCGGTGGAAGAAAGCGACAAGATCGGTATTGCCGTGCGCAAGAAGGACCCGATCCGCGAGAAGCTGAACGCCGCGCTGAAAGAAATCGTCGCTGATGGCACCTACAAGAAAATCAACGACAAGTACTTCCCGTTCAGCATCTATTGATTCTGACCTGCCGGACCGACGCCGCCTTGTGACGGCGCCGGTCCCCGGCCTTGCCTGCCGCGATTTGAAAAGAAATCCATGATTATCGACCTCTACGGATTCGGCCCGGCGCTCGCCGCTGGCGCGCTGATGACTGTGAAACTGGCGCTCTCGGCCCTATGCCTGGGGCTGGTGCTCGGTCTGCTCGGCGCCTTGGCCAAGACTTCCCCGTACAAGCCGCTGCAATGGCTTGGCGGCACCTATTCGACCCTGGTTCGCGGCATCCCGGAATTGCTCTGGGTGCTGTTGATCTACTTCGGCACGGTCAACCTGATGCGTGCCCTGGGCGAGTTCTTCGGCAACCCCGACCTTGAACTCAATGCCTTTGCCGCCGGCGTGATTGCACTGGGCCTGTGCTTTGGCGCCTACGCCACGGAAGTGTTTCGTGGCGCGATCCTCGCCATTCCCAAGGGTCACCGTGAAGCAGGCGTGGCGTTGGGCCTGTCGAAATTGCGCATCTTCACCCGGCTGATCATGCCGCAGATGTGGCGCATCGCCCTGCCCGGCCTGGGCAACCTGTTCATGATCCTGATGAAAGACACGGCGCTGGTGTCGGTGATCGGCCTGGAAGAAATCATGCGTCACGCGCAAATCGGCGTGACCGTCTCCAAACAACCGTTCACCTTCTATATGGTGGCCGCGTTCATGTACCTGGGCCTGACGATTCTGGCCATGACCGGTATGCACTTCATGGAAAAACGCGCCGCTCGCGGCTTCGCGAGGAGCGCCCAATGAACTGGGAAGTCATCATCAAGTGGCTGCCGAAGCTGGCCCAGGGCGCAACGCTGACCCTGGAACTGGTGGCCATCGCCGTGATTGCCGGATTGCTGCTGGCCATTCCGCTGGGCATTGCCCGTTCGTCGCGGCTGTGGTGGGTGCGGGCATTTCCCTACGGCTACATCTTCTTTTTCCGCGGCACGCCGCTGCTGGTTCAACTGTTCCTGGTCTACTACGGCCTGGCGCAGTTCGACGTGATCCGTAACAGCTCGATGTGGCCGTACCTGCGCGATCCGTTCTGGTGCGCCACGGCGACCATGACCCTGCACACCGCCGCCTACATTGCGGAAATCCTGCGCGGCGCCATTCAGGCGATTCCACCGGGCGAGATCGAAGCGGCACGGGCGCTGGGCATGTCCAAACCCAAAGCGCTGTTCTACATCATGCTGCCGCGCGCCGCGCGCATCGGCCTGCCGGCCTACAGCAACGAAGTGATCCTGATGCTCAAGGCCAGTGCCCTGGCCAGCACCGTGACCTTGCTGGAACTGACCGGCATGGCCCGCACCATCATTGCCCGGACCTACCTGCCGGTGGAGATCTTCTTCGCCGCGGGCATGTTTTACCTGCTGATGGCCTATGTGCTGGTACGTGGCTTCAAGTTGCTGGAGCGCTGGTTGCGCGTCGATGCCTGCCAAGGGCGTTGATAGCTGCGTGTTGACGGGCGAGGCGCTACTCGCCCGCTTCACTGCGCTGGATGCTTTTCTCACAGAGCATCAGGCGTTGTGGAAACCTCGCCCGTTCACTTATCTACAACTACCTTGGGAAGCGTCCTACCCGGAGCTGGCCGCATGGCTACGCGGGCGAACGCTGGACGACGCCGAAAACGCTCACAACCAGCCGGCTCTACTGCACGCCCCCGAACCCTTTGCATCGCTGGCAACGACGTCCGTTGCTTTGAGTGCCGTGGATGAATTGCCTGCACGCACGCTCGAAGCGGCAGGCCATCGATTGAACGTCGATGTGCCAGGGCGCAAATGGCAACAGATCGAAGCATTCGCCAGCCGGTTGCAGTTTTCCGAGGCACCGCAGCATTGGCTGGACTGGTGCTCGGGCAAGGGACACCTGGGGCGCCGCCTGCTACAACCGGGGCAGCAACTGACATGTCTGGAATACGACCCGGCCCTGGTAACCAGCGGCCAGGCACTCAGCCAGCGCCATCATCTGCACGCGCTACATATTGAACAGGATGTGCTCGCGGCAAATGCAGCCTCTTTACTGAGTGCGTATCACACGCCCGTCGCGCTTCACGCCTGCGGTGATTTGCATGTGCGGCTGATTCAACTCGCCAGCGCGAAAGGCTGCAAACAACTCGCCATAGCCCCGTGCTGCTACAACCGGATCAGTCTTGCCGAATACTCGCCGATTTCCTCGGCCGCCCAAGGCTCCGACTTACAGCTTTCCCTCGACGACCTCGCGTTGCCCATGAGCGAAACCGTTACCGCCGGTGCCCGCGTGCGACGTCAACGCGACACCTCCATGGCCCGGCGCCTGGGCTTCGACTTGCTGCAACGGCAACTGCGCGGCATTGACGAGTATTTGCCAACCCCTTCCCTGCCCAGTGCCTGGCTGGATACACCCTTCGCCGATTACTGCCATCATCTGGCCGCACTCAAAGAGTTATCCACAATCGGTTCGCAAGATTGGCCAGCCGTCGAAGCTGCCGGTTGGCAGCGACTGGCTGAGGTGCGCAACCTTGAGCTATTACGCGGACTTTTCCGACGTCCGCTGGAGCTTTGGCTGGTCCTTGACCGGGCACTTTTCCTCGCCGAACAGGGCTACAGCGTCCGCGTCGGCACCTTCTGCAAAACCCCGCTCACGCCGCGCAATTTTCTGCTCCTGGCCGAACGCGCTTAAACACGCCCAGCCTGTGGATAACTCTGTTGATGGAATTATCGTGGATCCAAGATTCATGCCAGTTTCAGGGCAAAAACAATACTGTTCATTTTTTGTACACACGGATAAAAAATCGAAAAAACAGGCATTTGCGGACAAATGAGAACAACTCCACAAATTCGGCCTAAACCCAGTGCACTTCCAATGGCATTGTGCATAAGCATTTAATGAAAACGACATAAACGCCTAATCCCGGACCTCGGACAGGGGGATTTGCACCCTCTCATGACTCTTGTTATACACACACGCAAGGGCGCCAGCAGCGCGGCCACGAACAAGAACATTCTTCCGACAGGATGCGCCAGTGACGTTCATTTCCTACGCACAGAACTTCGAAGACATACGCCTGTGGCGCGCCCTCAAAACCGTCGAGAACGGCTTCTACATCGACGTCGGGGCAAACGACCCCACCCATGACTCGGTCACCAAGGCGTTCTATGACCATGGCTGGACCGGCATCAACGTCGAACCGATGCCCAACTACTACCAAGCCCTGTGCCAGCAACGCCCCAAAGACACCAACCTGCAATGTGTGGCCGGCGAAAGCGCCGACAGCCTGACCTTCTACGGCATCGCCGGCACCGGCCTCTCGACCGCCGACCCGGCCATGGCGCAAATGCACAAAGACGCCGGCATGGACGTGCGCAGCCAGACCGTCCAATCCCGCACCCTGACCTCCATCTGCGAAGAACACGCCCGGGGCCGTGACATTCACTTCCTGAAGATCGACGTCGAAGGCCACGAAGAGACCGTCCTGCGCGGCATGGACTTCACCCGGTGGCGGCCATGGGTGATCCTCATCGAGACCCCATGGGAGCGCGACCAGACCTGGGAAACCCTCGTCACCGGCGCCGGCTACCAGTCCATCCTGTTCGACGGCATCAACACCTACTACCTCGCCGAAGAACACCTGAACCTCAAACCCGCCTTCGACATCCCGCCATGCAACCTGGACGAGTTCCAGTTCTGCAAAGGCCACAACTTCAGCCACCCCGTCGGCGACGCCGAACAGCAACTCGCCGCCGCCCTGCAACGCGCCGAACAGGCCGAAGCACAGCTGCGCGCAATGCAAAACAGTCGAGCCTGGAAAGCCATTCAGAAACTCAAGAAAACCCTGCTGCGCGCCTGACCTGAAGCCCGCGCAAAAATAGTCAAAATTCAGGGGTTTACAGAAGCCAACCAATCGCTATAATCGTCGCCCTGACACGCCGGTATAGCTCAGATGGTAGAGCAACTGACTTGTAATCAGTAGGTCCCGGGTTCGATTCCTGGTGCCGGCACCATACAAGGTTCCAGAGAAGGCTTTCAAAATCTCTGGAACCCCCGAAAAACCCGCCTTCTGGCGGGTTTTTTCGTTTTGGGGTTCCATCGGTTTCCGTCAGAAACTGGTGGATTCCAACCGTTTTAAGGGTAGAGTTTGGGATACAGGTCACTTCGATAAAAGGGAGTACCCTTATGTCGCGCACCACAGCTCCGCTCTCCGACGCAGCTTGCCGCTTGGCAAAACCTACAGACCGCGCCTACAAGCTTTTCGACGGCGATGGCCTCTATCTCCTAGTCCAACCCAATGGCCGCAAAGGCTGGCGGCTCCGTTACGTCAAACCTGACGGACGGGAAGGACTGACCTCGTTCGGTAACTACCCCGTCATTGGCCTCGCCGATGCGCGCCGCAAGCGCTTGGAAGTCAAGCGAATGCTGGCAGATGGCGTTGATCCTATAGAGACCAAGCACCAAGCTAAGGCGGAAGCCGTAATCAAAGGCAGAACCTTTGAAAGCGTTGCGCTCGACTGGCATACGGAAATGTCGGCCAAGTGGGCACCAGGCCATTCCAAGACAGTGATGAGCCGCCTCAAAACCCACGTATTCCCGCTGATCGGCGCACGCACCATTGTTGATCTCGACACCCATGACCTTATGCAGCCCTTGGAAGCGATCAAGAAGCGCGGAACGATAGACGTTGCTTTAAGGGTACAAAACTACCTGCAGAGCATCATGCGCGAGGCAAAGCGCCTCCGGCTTATCACCGTAAACCCTGCTTACGACCTCGAAGGCTTGATTAAGGCCCCGCGGGTGGTGCATCGCCCCGCTCTACCCTTATCGCGACTGCCGGAACTGCAGGAGCGGATCGACACCTATAAAGGCCGGGCACTTACCCGTCTGACGGTGATGCTGTCGCTGCATGTGTTTGTACGATCCAGCGAGCTGCGTTTCGCACGCTGGAGCGAGTTCGACCTCAAGCGCGGCACCTGGGAGATACCGGACACTCGACCCGCGCTGGAAGGAGTACCCTTTTCCACAAGGGGTACGAAGATGGCAGGGGATATCCATTTAGTACCCTTATCGCCGCAAGCAGTGGCGCTACTCGAAAAAATCCATGCACTCACAGGCAAATTCGCATTGGTCTTCGCAGGGGATGCCAAACCCTGGAAGCCCATGTCCGAAAATACGGTGAACAACGCGCTTCGGACGATGGGATACGACACCAAAACCGATATCTGCGGGCATGGATTTCGTTCGATGGCCTGTAGCGCGCTGATTGAATCAGGACTGTGGTCCGAAACTGCCATTGAAAGACAGATGAGCCACAAGGAACGCAACAACGTCCGCGCCGCTTACATCCACAAGGCAGAGTTCATCGAGGAGCGTAGGCTGATCATGAACTGGTGGAGCCGGTACCTGGAGGCCAACCGGCAGGAGCATGTCACTCCACACGAATTCGCGAACCAGATTGGTGTCAATGTCGCCCAACTAAAAGTAAAGCGTGATGTGAAAAAATGAGCGTTTGACCAGTGTCTCGTCAGTCGATTGAAAAATCCCCCACCGAACAATTACACCCTGCCCGGTTGGCACCACCGTGGGAATTACTACGTACTTACACTAAGTCCTAGCTGTACGACTACACCAGGCTTTGCTAATCTGTGTATAGCATCTGGGCTAAAGGGTAATTTAGCCAAAAAGTTTAATAGACTTTCACATCATAACGAACAGTTGCTTAATCCATGACAAGACCGATCAAAAAAAAGCAAAAGGGAACGCCTAGTACTTGGGCCGAAGTTACGTCACGTGTGATCGCTGCCTTGGGAGACGCACGCTGGGATTACCGGACTGCACAGGGAGTTTCAACTCAAACAGGTTTCCCGAAGGAGACAGTCATAAAGGTACTTAGCTCTGACAATCGAGTTAGAGAATCTCTGATTCCACGGTCACCAAAAGGCAAGCTCTACACCTTAAAATCCAGAAAAAGTACATTAGGCGATATTTGGTCAACATTTAGAGAGATGAGCAGGGAAAAATATTCTGACGTTAAGGAAGAAGATGAACGTTGAGTTTATAGGTTATGGAATAGCGGGAGGAATAATCCCTGAGTTTATTGCACTTTATAAGCTCAGACAAATCAAGAAATCACGCCGCCCCGAATGGATTACGTCAGTTTTTTACTGGATCTCAACCATTCTCATGATAGGTGCGGGCGGTGGAATCGTATGGTTTTATATGGAGGTAATCCAGGCTCAAATGAGCGCATTGGTTGCCATACATCTTGGAGCTACTGCCCCCGTGATTCTCCAAGCGGCTAGTCAAGGGAAGATCAAAGCAAACTAGGTTTTCGCTAGACTCACCACAAATCTATTAAAATCAATGACCTGCAATAGAATACTAAGGTTGTGGAAACGCTGTCTGCACGCGATGAAATTGAAGCCTCTCTTCTATCCAAGGAGAAAACCCCACATCGGTATCAAGCCCTACCATCTTTATGGTATTTATTAAATCTTCAACCGAGATAAAAAATAAGCGACTTCGATGCTCTCTATCCGAAGAGAAATATACACCTTGCAGACCGGACTGATATCCAACTGCCAGAGAAAAAATGTAACTATGTACTATTTGATGACATACAAAAACTAAATCCCGAGTGATCGCCTTTGGATGCTCCATATCAAAGTTTACTTGGAGTATCGGTCCGACAACTTCCCCACTTCCAATCAGCCCTCTCTCAAATTCGAGGAGTTTAAGTGAAGACGTCATTATTTTTGGCGACGACTTTTTCGACTCGAGCATTTTCCTTATCCAATAAAAAGCTGTCATTATGTTTCTTTCCGTCTGAAAGAACGTGATATCACTCCATCTTAGCTGGTAGGTTTTTTTCTCTAGGAACTTAGCAGCACCAGTTAACTCCGCCCTCCATTTTGCAGAATCCTTAATCATACAAACACCCTAAGTTTTTATGCGGGGAAAAATAGGCATACTACGATTTTATCTATGAATAAGTAAGCATACTGCTTTTCCCGCTTAGAGACTCACCTCTCTTACTAGGTCGACCCTGGATCTCGGCCGCTACAACCCTGCGGGTCCATCGTAGCAGGGCTGCAAAGCCGCCCTGCTACGATGGACCTCACTTAAAAAATCTAAAGCCAACGCAACTGTCTGTGGAAAACCACTGATTTCCACCGGTGGATAATTTCATCCACAGCCGCAGCCCCCCCGAAAATTAGAGCCTTGACCCGAATTATCCACAGGCGTAGAAAAGATCGGGCAAAGCGCTGTCGTTGACAGCAACCCCAGGTAGCCAGAACCTTTAAGGCTACGCCACACCGTGGTGGTTCTCCCAAAGTGCGATTAGCGTCCGGCGGCTCGCACGGTCACAGCGATGTGATGGATGCCTACTTTTACCAGTGTGCCCACTGCGGCAACTCATCCCCTTGCATAGCTGCCCTGCAGCAACCTATCCGCTTGGCCATTTCCTTGCGCCAACCTGCGCCCGTCTCTTTCTTCCGGAAAGAGACGGGCGCTCCTACCGCTGCTGCAGCCCAACTCGTACAAGGCTTTGCGGCATTTCCCCTCGTGACAATCGGCGTGACAAACACCGAAGTCACCAGCAACAGCGATGCAGATGATGGTGCCGCAGAACAGGGAATGGACTGCACCTGACTGACAGTCAGGTATGCCCCGGTCATCGCTTCACTGCCTTCACCCGACTCAGGATCTCGCGGCGCAGGTCTCGTCAGCCAGCGCAGCCTCCACCCGCCCACTTCATCTGAAGTGTTCAGGAGGCCAGGTCATGAGGTGCCCAAGCTCCCGGTCGTAAAGAGCCGCCAGTCCCGCGTCAGTGGACAACCCTCACAGGTCGCAGGGGCCTTGATCCCTGATAACACTCAACATTCGTGGCGGGATGACGTGGGGAAGGTTTTAAAAGTGTTGGCTTCGAGAGGAGTTCTATCATGGCACTGGTAGGTAAACGTGACGGGCGCAATTTTGGCTACGGCCGGCAATTGAGCTATGCCGGGCCGCAAGCGTTGCGCGATCTGTTTGGCGGCGGGCATTACGGGACGGTCAAAGCGCACAGTGATCGGTGGCAGGCGTTTGTGCGGTGGTGTCAATCGGATGAAGGACCTAGGTTTAACGACGCGAGGCAGATTGATCGGCAAACCTTACTGGACTATGCCGAATATCTGCGCCAGCAAGTTGAACAAGGTGAGCTGACCATCGCCACTGCGCAAAACCGGTTGTCCAGTGTGAACCGGACCATGGCTGCGCTCCGCGGTGATCAGTATGTGAAATTGCTAAGTCCGAGCAAGGCGCTGGGAATGCGGCGCACCAGTGTTCGTCGTTCGGTGCCGCAAGGCCAAGACCGCGAACACGTGAAACGGATCGTCGACGTGCTTTGCGAACACCAGCAGCCGCGCACCGCGGCCATCGTGCAGTTGGCGCGAGCCACCGGCATGCGTCTACGTGAGGCTATTTTATCCGACCTTCCGCGCCTTAAGCATGAAGCCGAACAATACGGCAAGATCAACATTCAGGACGGCACCAAAGGTGGCCGCTCGGGCGCCTCGGCCCCTCGTTGGATTACAGTAGATGATCATATTCGTGACGCGCTGAGGTTTGCCGATCAGGTCTCACCCGACGGCAGCCGCAGCCTACTTGCACCGAACGAACGCTACCTCGATTTCTTGCAGGGAATCGTCCGCCCCGCACGGGATATCATCCATAAGCACGACCTAAAAGGCTTCCACGAACTGCGGGCAGCCTATGCGTGCGAACGCTATGAGCAAATCACCCACCATCCCGCCCCAATCAACGGTGGTCATTGCTATCAACTCGACCGAACCCTAGATCAGGATGCCCGAATACAAATCAGCTATGAGTTGGGGCACAACCGTATCGTCGTGGTGGTCGCTTACATTGGTGGTCGAGCATCAGCATGACATTCGATATGGATCTGTTCCTGGCGGGCGTTCTGACCGGGTCGCATACCACACGCCAACGCCACATTCGTCAGGCGAAAACTATCCAAGCAGCAATCGCTGAACGCTGGCAACGCGACAATCCATGGACTTGGCAGAGAAAACACCTTGCGTGGTTTTTAAATCACCACCTAAACCAGCGCACTGACTCGACGCGCTATTACTATTTGCTGACCATGCAATTACTCACTCAGCGCCTAGGAAAATCCTGGAAGTTTACCGCCAAACGAAGGTCAGAAAACAACCATAACTGACATACGAATCCGGGGTAATTTTGATTCAAAAATCGACCTACTTACAGGGTAACAAGTGGCTGTCGTTGACATCACACTGCGCAAGCCAACTGAACAGCCTGCTTTCCCGAGATTGTTGAAGCATATCGCGACACAACGATTTTCTTTTAACCAAGCACTGACTCTAAGGAGAATCGGGGATATTGTGCTCGAGTGGTTGCCTGAAGCACGGGACTCGCCCGAGGCTTCTTAAATCAGGGGGACTGCCAAAAAGTTCGTGCAGCAGACCATTACCTCACCTAAAAAGTCCGATTTTATGTTTTCGACGTTCGAGACAACGGTGTATTGCTTCTTCTCTAGCCAAGCCCATACGTCCGCTTGAGATGTTGAGCTCAATTCAGTCTCGTGCTCTAGAAAATCCCTGACTAGTGGGCTATAAAATATTGTAGAGGGCTCAGAGGGCGTAATACGATAGGTTGGGCCGTAGGATCTGGCTTGAGAGAAATCTGTAGAGCAAATTATGGTTGTGCTTCTGGCTTTGATACCAAATCGCTTGAGAAACCATGCATCAGCGTGATCGTGGACTTGCAAGCTAGTTTCGCGAGGGATGCGAGGGGAATGGTGAAAAATATTAACTTGTTCGACCGAACTCAGTGGCTCAGCGAAGCCCCGATATAATGAAGGCATTCCGTTTCCTATTTGAGGCTTTCGTACGCATGCTAACCGGCACCAGTAATGCAGTCAAAGAAAAAAAATTCTTTGATATGACAGGCCTCTCCCTTCTAGAGGGAAGGTATAGACTTCACAAGGAAGTCTCAGGCGGAAAAAGCTCGACAGGGTTCTTTGGTGTAGATGAAGAAACAGGCAGAGATGTATTCGTTAAGTTTTGTATCTTTCCTCGCTCTGAGCTGGAACGAGCAAGATTTAGAAATGAGGCGAGTTTTCTGAAGGAGCGAGCTCTTTTCAACGGAATTATAAAAAAGACACCGGAATATTTGGCAGACGGTGAATTGTTTGATGGAAAAATCCTCTACTTGGTCACGGAAAGGATTCATGGAACACTTCTGTTAGACTGGCTTGGAGAAAAGTTTCGCAATGCGTCTCTGATAGATCGGCTCACGGTAGCGTACCGAGTATTTGGGGCCGCCGAACATTTTAGTATGTTCGTAACTCACCGAGATTTGCATCCAGGAAACATTATTCTTCTAAATGAAGATATCGATTTACACTCTAAGCGGCCAGATTATAAAACCATCATTCTGGACTGGGGTCAGTCATATAGCAGAATGCACTTCGAGTACAGCGAAAATGATAGTGACGACATGGTCACCATTCATAATGGCATCGGGCGAGAGATAACCAACTCGTTCTATAACCTACCTCCCGAGACCTTTATCGACTGGGAGGCTTCGGGATCTGAGTACAATAAGTATGATTCTTGGGCTATGGGGCTGCTATTGTATAAGTTGGTAACCGGGAAAGACCTGTTCTCTTTCAAAAATATTGGGGAATATGCTGCGGCGCAGAAACGGATTGAATGGGAGGTCAAGTTTGGCTTGTTTGATCTTTCTGCGTATGCGGCGAGCGCGGCGCCAATACTATCCGCGCTTATTGTGCGATTACTGCGGAAGGATCCTAAAGATCGGATGTTTATTCAGGAAGCAAGACATGCACTGTGGTTTATCTTGGTAGAGGACTTTATGCCGTCAGATTTTGGCATGATTCAGAGATTTCTTGACGCACCTAATTATTTTGATGAAGTTAAGTGGAAACACTTCGACTCTGAGCCCTTCGATTATTTCTGACAACCATTCGCGACCCTCCTCTGCTGGCCGATTTCGGCCGGTAGCGACAGGCAGAAATCGGCCAAGAGCAACGTGTCCGCCCCAAATAAGCGGCGAAAAGGGGATCTTCCGAAGGGCTCCTAGGCTTTCTGTTCGAACCCTTCATGTCCTCAATCACAACGGGCTGCCATCCCCCGCCCGTGACAGCGAGGCCTGGAATCAAGCGTATGACAGTGCCGAGTAGTTCAGTGGAGACCCCCAACCCACCTCGATTACGCAAAGCTGCAAACTCTCGTCACTTACTATCATCGCACGCATACTACAATGACTTCAGATATTTTTTAATGGCACTTGACTTACACTGTGACGGCTCAATCTCCTCAATAAAACTGTGATTATTCCTTTGCATTACATCCACAATATAAACAGCTAACTCTTCATCAGTGACAGACACTATCATTGACTCACAGGTGTTCATAGCTGCAAATCTGTTCATCTGATGGGCACTATCAATAGCCAGCTCAAGCGCTCTAGCTCTAGCTCGCGGGGAAACATCTTCCCCTTCAAATATTACCTTCATGTTTTTAGCAATCACTTCAGCAAAAGCCCAGCTGTACTGCGCATCGGCGACCATCAAAGAATAAATCTTTAAGAATGATGGTACGTAACTCACCAGTTTCGGAAGTACTAGCAAAGAAATAAAATCACGATCAATCTCTAGGCAAATTCGTATTTTATCATCATCGTCGAGCAACCCTAAACTATTGATAAATTCAATAACTTTGGCCGAACTGAATTTGTTCTCATTAGCCAGCCGGTCAGATATTGATGATATCAATTGATTGACCTGCCCCAGTCTCCCTCCACGTCCGATGATAACGTCGTAGGCCATCTGGAGCGCCTGTTTCATATCCGATAGATTTTGATATCGCCTCTTCTTATCAAGCTCGCACGCCCTTTCAATCACGTGAAATAACGCTGGATGTATTACCCCCTCCATCAGATAAGTAGGATTTTGCCTGGTAAGTAGAACATATAAGCTCTTGCCGAGCATAAATATGTCGCCGGTTTCATCTGCACCTTTAAATCCACCGTTCCCAAACTCGGGCGGCAGATATCCCTGAGTCCCCCAGAACATTGAGCTACTCGTAAACCTGGACGAGGACCCGGGCTCCATGCCAAGCCCGAAATCAGATACGACGATGCCCCTCTTACCTATTAAGAAATTCTGTGGCTTTATATCTCTGTGATATACGCCTTGGGAATGAAGCTCGGAAATGCAATCAATCATCTGATTGAATATAGATTCTTGCTTCTCAGGGCTACCCGAAATTTCATCGATAATTTTTGTTAAATCGCCATTATGGTAGTAGTCCATCACGAAGTATGGAGGTTCGTGGCGCACATTACTGTCTAGGACGCTAACAACCTTGGAGTTCCCCGCAAACCCTTCTAAAAGCCTAACCTCTCTTCGAAACCGTTTGATGTACTCATCGTCCTCTTCGCGACAATACTTCAAAACCAACCTACCGCTTTTCTCCTTTGTGGCATCCTCTACAAATAAGATCTGCCCCATCCCCCCACTATCACTGCAAATACCGGAAACTATATATCGATCGTCAATTAAATCGCCTGCACTATAGCTCATTACTCACTCCATACCATGTAAACGTTAGAGTACAACGGTACTGTAATCAACGTAGAAAATCACGATTAATCTGTGGCTAATCTCGTCGACATCATCCATGGACAGGTCCGAACTTTAAGGCGGGAGCCCATGCAGTATCAGAAAATATAAATCTTGGGAAGATTCTCATTCGCCATAGACGTGGGTAAGACGGCTAGCTATAGGTTCATCAATGTGTGCAGGTAAACATGTAATATAATTGGATCGCGGCTCTCGATATCTGATAGGTGCCAAGTCTAACGTTAGCAATTGGTTCGATACAGTCGATAGGGGGGAGCCCACTGTTGGCCGACTTCTGCCTATTATCCATGGGAAATAATTGGCAACGTTCAAGCTCTAGTGGTTTACCATGCCGCATGCTGCTCTGGATATTTTACGTTCAGACCGACAGCACTCCGTGATGATACGAGCAGAAAGGGTTTTTATTTTTGATGGGTGATGCTCGGTGTTTGCCCCAATTGCGCTACCACCGCTCATCCTCATGGCGCGCTAGAAATACCATAAGCGCTAAATTAATTGTGGTCTGCTCCGAATTTTCGTTACTATCTAAACCCTATATAGCCATACCTAATCGCTAGCCACCTCACCCCCCCCCACAAAGAAGTTTGAGTAGCGGACTATTCGGGGCTATTTTGGAAAAAAACTGTGGGGGTTGAAACTTGCCAAGTCTCATGCGAATCAAAGGTAAGCATACACCTTGATCTAAAATAGTTATGTCTTTCAAGCCGATAGCTGTTACTAGATCGCGCCCAGCTGTGTATAGATCAAAATCAAGTTTTGAAATACAGATCTCTTTTCCATACTTTGTCCATATTTCCTCTGGAGGCAGACTCTTAACGAAGTCTACCTGTGCGGACATATCTATCCTACCCACTGGTAGAGTTGTATACACCCATAGTCGTGACCCAGGTGGCAAACTGATTGGCTTAACTCTAAGCTCAACACTTTTCTTGCCTTGCATAATGTTATCCACATGCCTCGGCTTGATGGACACCAGCGCCTCAATCATTATAGGCTTCCCCAATTAACACCTTCAGCTTATCCACGCCTATTCGCTCAGGGGAGACTAAGTTAGCATTACTTATTAGACCCAACTCTTTCGCTCTTGAAAATGATACGCGCCGATCAAATTCAATAAAGTTATCAAACGTGAAGACATGAACACGCCCGGCCCCATCAGAAATATCAAGCAGCTCTTTTTTTGACAAAACACCCTGTCGATCAAACTTAACGGCTGCCTCGTCAATATCTATGACATCTGAAAATGTAATTCGTGCGAAACCTATGATTTCCTGAATGCTTTTTATGCCAGAAACGTAGAAAGCAATAACCCCACCCCGTGTAAAAATAGACTCTCTAACTGGTGACCTAAAATACGCTTTCTCAAGTAGAAATATTTGCTGATGACTAGATAGCAGAGACAGTTGGTTCTTTACGTTACCTATCAGCCCATTAGCGAATTTTTCACGGATAGGAACTATGATACAATCCCTATCGGAGCTCAAGATAAACTTAGGCCCAATAGCGGTCTCGAAATCGAACCAAGAAAATACTTGAGACTCATTAAATGCATCAGAGATAAATATTCCGGTATTTTGAAGCTCCTTCTTTGAAGGAAGCTTTTCTGGAATACTGAACTCGCAAAAAGTTTTTACGGTTCGAGCGAAGTCCGACCAGTTTTTACGGTCTAAAAATTCACTACTCATAATTTTTACAAAATGATCAGCGGATTTGAAAAAGCCTTTCTTAGTAAGGGTTTCCGCAGTGATATCCTGATCTTTCCCGATATATAAATCCAGGCGATGCGAGAACGAGCACTTATATCTCAAAGCCATTTCTAGAAAGTGGTCAATTGCTGCGATTGCTTGTGGACGGCTCTCATCGATATACAACGCGGCTAATGCATGCCCTGAAGATTTAACCGGTTTCTGGAAATAATATATGCCGAATAACTCCCCATCCAGCCGGGCCTCATATACATTCGCCCCCTCTTTAGTAGGAGAGGCCGAGTCAAGACTTGCACTCACTAGCCCTGGCACTGAAAAAGAGCTTAAAAAAGCACTTAATTCATCAGTCATAGTAGAAGAAGAGAACGAAAAATCAGAATTAAGCGGCTTATCAGACCTTGAGAATCCATTATCCGTGATAAGTTCATCAGGCGAAAGTATAGAACATCCATACTTATATTTAATATCATTGCAAGACCTTAGAAGTGCTTTCTCGCGAGTTATGAAACCATCTATTTTGGCAGATATGCAATAAGCTAAGTGCCGTAAATCAGACTCATCATTCTGAGCTGATTTTCTACCTGCTGTTCTAGACGGAAAAATATCTCTTCTCAATGATTCAGCTATTTCTTGAACATCAGTATTTGCCATTAGCTCGGGGAATGCTCCAGCCATTCTCAAAACTGGATCATCCGAAAAGTGTGACGATTGCCGCTCAAGCTCCGCTTTGAACTCTGGAGTTATGCAAATCGAAAATCCTCCTTGGAATCCAACCTGCATGATTTTCACTATCTGCTCATAGCCTGGCCTTGCCTTGGAGACATCCAAGAGAAGATTAAGATCCAAAGCATAAATCCGTTTTTTAAGTACAGGTCCTGTTGGTCTAACGCCTACTCGCTCGTTGCCTAATGAGCCGAACAAGTCATTATCATTCACAACGAATCCACGAACATTAATAATCCGCTTAGTCGTCTCTCCGCCCTTAACCTGTTTATAAACCTGAAACCCTAACTTGCTCCAAAACTCGTTCGCTGGCAAATCAGAAGCCACCCTAGCCACAATGGAATGGTAGCCGTGCTCTTTCGCAAAATCTTTCAATGAACTTATTAAGCGCGAACCAATTCTGTGCCCTCTTACAGAGCGACAGGAGTAAATCTGGAAAACTTTAATACTCGGCATAGTGCCGCCAAACATCAGATACCCTTTTAGTTCTCTAGCCTCATTAACTATTACCCATAGCTGTCCTTTTGACGCCATTTGATCATATGCTGAAGAAGCCAAAAAGCCAAATGCGCCCTTGTTATTATCAGCGATATTTGAAACTTGATCTATGTACAAAGAAACATGATCAAAGCTTTTTAATATTGTGTATTCCATTACGAGTCAAACTCTTACTGAAAGGACAAGTTATTAGGAACGTATAATAGCACGAATCAGCTGAGCGCTCACCTGTCCTTAACAAAAGCGGTAGACCTTTAAAATACCGAATAAAAAATACTAATCCGCATTTCGCACCGTAGTAGAAAGCGAAGCTCGGCCAAAGCCATAATTTGATCTATTTAAGACGAGGTAATGATCGATACTTACACACAACTAAATAAGGGTAGAGAATGAGGTAGCCTGTCTAACCACTAGAAATATTTTCTTATAAGTTCAATACGTTAGCTACTTGTTCGACTCCTGGTGCCGCACCATACAAAACAAAGCCCCTGCAGAAATGCAGGGGCTTTGTTGTTTCCGGGGTTTGGCAAAACGCTTTTAGTGCCCCGCGCTCTGACCACCGTCCACGTGCAGGATTTCGCCAGTGACGAACTTGGCGCCGTCCAGATACACGACCGCTTGCGCAATATCATCGATCTCGCCCATGTGCCCGACCGGGTGCAGGTTGCCCAGCGCTGCGTGGGTTTCTTCGCCGTGCATCGGGGTCTTGATGATGCCTGGGCTGACCGCGTTCACCCGGATCCCGCGCTTGGCGTATTCGATGGCCAGGGATTTGGTTGCCGCGTTGAGCCCGCCCTTGGTCAGCGAAGCCAATACCGATGGCACGCCGTCGATGGCGTGGTCCACCAGGCTGGTGGTGATGTTGACGACGTGGCCGCTGCCCTGTTTTTCCATCTCGGCGATGGCGAGTTGAGTGATGTAGAAGAAGCCATTGACGTTCACCGACAGCACATTGGCGTAGTCTTCCGCGGTGTACGCAGTGAACGGCTTGGCGATGAAGATCCCGGCGTTGTTGACCAGGGTATCGATGCGACCGAAACGGGAAATCGCTTCACGGATGACGCGCTGGGCGGTTTCCGGTTCGCCGATGTCGCCGGCCACGGTGAGAATGTCCGGATCGGTGGACGGTTTGATCGAGCGCGAAGTGGCGACGATGCGGTAGCCGAGTTCACGAAAGGCTTTGACCATACCGTCGCCAAGACCCTGGGATGCGCCGGTGATTACAATGACTTTTTTCGAAATGCTCATGATGAAGACCTCTGAAAATTAAAAGTGGGGTAGAAAATCTGTAATCAGGCTTCGGCCGGTGCCTTGGCCATTTGTCGCAACATCTGTTCGTAGTACTCGACCGATTGCGAACCGGACACCAGGTGGCGACCGTTCAGCACCATGGCCGGGACCGAATTGATGCCGCGCTGCCGGTAGTACTCTTCAAGTTCTCGCACCTCTTCTGCGAACGCGCCGGACGCCAGCACCTCTTGTGCACTTGCCCCATCCAGCCCCGCTTCAATCGCCAGACGCACCAGCGTCGACTGATCACTCGGGTTCTGGCCTTCGCTGAAGTAGGCCTGCAGCAGCACCCTCTTCAACTCGACTTGCCGCCCTTCCTGCAACGCCCACAGCAACAAACGGTGTGCATCGAAGGTGTTGTAGAAATGCGTGCGTTTCTCCAGATCGAATTTGAAGCCGATGGCCTCGCCGCGAGCGATCTGCATGGCCTTGCCGGCGGCGACGTCGGCGGCCGTTCTCCCGTACTTGCGCATCAAGTGCTCGACCGCTTGTTCACCTTCGGCCGGCATATCCGGGTTCAACTCGAACGGCTTGTAGGTCAGCTCGACCGAGATGTCCCCGGCCACGTTCTCGATCGCTTGCTCCAGCGCCGTCGCCCCCAGTGCGCACCAGGGGCACACCACATCGGAGATGAAATCGATGGTGACGGACGACGTCATGATTTCCCCTCCGCCTCGGCCAGTTGCTTGCGGTACTGGGTGGTGGTGATTCCGGCGTAACCCCAGTTATCGGTGTCGACTTCCTCGATCACGATGTGGGTCAGGTCAGGGCGTTTGTTGAGGACGCGTTCCAGTGTTTCAGTGATCTCGGCAATCACCTGAGCTTTCTGCTCAGTGGTAACGCCATCGCGGGTGATGCGTACGCTTACGAAAGGCATGAGGGAAACTCCAGTGACCTTCCCGTCGGGATGATGGGAGAGGCGTTGGAGCTCAATTTATGGAGTTTACTGGAAGGGATAAAGGTGGGGGCGGGAACTTCATTCGTTACGTGGTGTAATGAGCACTTTAGGACTCTATACCGTTTTTTCTGTCGTCCAATTGCTTACGTGTCGCAATTTTCCAATTTTTGCGACACGTCTTCGGGACATGTCGCTGCGGACGACACGTTCGCGATGAATCGCGAATGCATTTGTTAAAGCTTACCCCGCGCGATAGGGCTGATGCGGCTCTCATTCATATCGCGAACAGACTCCAGCAAGTCCTTCTGAAACTGATTTGTTCGATATCCCCTTCTGTTACCTCCCACAGCAACCTCGATCACCTCGTCAACCGAGTCGATATTCCTGCGAATGGTTTGAGCATCAAGCATTGCGCAAGCCCGTTTCACTGTAGGGTCGCGCGCACCAGCTATCCGCATTTCAGCCGAGGAATCATAACCCTCTGCTGTTTCGATCAATTTCTCCATTTTGTAATGGTCCCCATCGTAAAAAAGTCAGATGTCGATGTGCGCGACTTCGCCGATCTGACCAACACCACAAGGCTACCGCTCGGGTTGACACAAGCATCATCTGTGACAGAGAATTTGCCCAAGAGCGCGAAACCGACTGCCTTCAGGTGGCAATAGTCGGCGTTAGGAACCCCGTTGATGACTTGAAAATCAGCGCTCGGGTGAGACCTCTTCTCCCTTGCTTGAGGGAGCACAATATCAAGCAAGCTTCTCAAAAAAAGCAGCCTACTCAGGCTGCTTTTTTTGTTTGGATAATAGGTAACGTTGATAAACCAACCCGCCGTGCCGATGTTTGTTCAGCGCCTTTTTGTCACAGTTCATGAAGTTCCAAAGTACATACCCACGGTCAACATGGATTACTACCAACATTTGGTACTTTGTGTGGTATGCGCCAATGAAGGCGAGACGATAGGAGCCATCGCTGTAGGAAACCCGCCAGATTTCTAATGGATTATTCAGCGTATCTACAGCAAATTCAGTGAAACGCTCTCGGGCGTTAGGGCGTTTTTCCACAATGTGACGTAGATGCTCACGCCGAACCGTAACGGGTAAATATGGCGTTTCGATCAGCACCGTGTCAGTCCCTTCATGCAATCCAAAACCTAGCGCTACTTGCCTTAGAGCGGAGCAGACATCAACGGCCCCTGGTAGCTCTCGAATCACCTTGGTTTCCAAGGGTATCGATATGTCCCGCAGATCCGGCAAACCTAGATCCTTCCAGCTTTCCTGATCAGGAGCTTCCTTTACCCCTGGAACTTTCATTCGGTGATCTCTCACGGTTACAACTGCTATTTCAGCCTGTTGAATCGTCACGAGAAATCAGGTGGATCCTCTTTTTCCCTCAGACACTTCCGACAATCTTGAAGGGCGTCGCCATGGCCATTGAAAGAGCCGTTTGGAAAACTCCTATGAGCCATAAAAAAACCCCGAACCAGTCGGGGCTTTTCTTCTCTCAGCCTTTGATCAGGCCTCGATACCGCAACCGATCATCAGAAGATGTTGATCGGGTAATCCACAAACACACGCACTTCGTTGCCGCTGACGTTGTACTCGCTCGATTTCTGCGACACGCGCAGGACCGAGCTGCGCAGTTTCACGCTGAGGTCTTTGGCCGGGCCGCTTTGTACGACGTATTTGAACTGGTTGAAGATCTCGCGCTCGGTGCCGCCTTCGCTGGTGGAGGTGGTGATGTTGTCACCGCGCACGTAGGCCACGTTGTAGGTCAGGCCCGGTACACCGAAGGTGCTGAAGTCCAGGCCGTAGCCGACTTGCCAGCTGCGTTCGTCTTCGGCGTTGAAGTCGGACCAGTAGGAGTTCGCCAGGTAGATGGTGTTGCCACCGTCGCCGATGCGGCCTTGATCTTTCTGGTAGCCGCCATAGGCATAGCCCAGGTTGCTGTCGCCGGTACTGCGCTGGTGCGCGAGGGTGAACGAGTGCGGGCCGGTGATGTAGGTGGCGGCCAGGCTCCAGATCTTGTTGTCGTCGCCGGTGATACCGTTGTCGCGAACGTAGGAATCTTCCAGCTTGGTGCGGTAGCCGTTGAAGTCCAGGGTCAGGGACTGATCCTTGTCGATCGGGAACACGTAGTTGGCGTTCACGTATTGTTTCTTCAGCACGTCTTCGACGTCGGAAGCGTACAGCGCAGCCTTGAATTGTTCGGTGAACTGGTAGCTACCGCCCAATACGTTGATCGACTTCAAGCCACCGCTGTCACGACCTTCGGCACTTTTGCGCGATTCGGCGGTGAAACGCCCGGCGTCCAGTTGCAGGCCTTTGATCTCTTTGGAGGTGATCAAGGTACCGGTGTAGCTTTCCGGCAGCAGGCGCGAGTTGTCGTAGTTCAGTACCGGCAGGGCCGGCATCTGGTCGCCGTAGGTCAGGGTGGTGCTGGACAGGCGGAACTTGATCGCTGCGCCGCCCTTGGACAGGTCGTCAGCCGGCTGGCCGCTGTCGCCCTTTTTGAAAAAGTCGATGCCTTGCGCGCCGCTACGGTCTTCGCTGCGTTCCAGGTTCAGAGCGTACAGCCCGAAAGCGTCCACACCCACACCCACGGTGCCTTGGGTGAAGCCGGACGAGAACGTGCCGATGGCCGCCTGGCCCCACTCGGATTTATCCGGGTTGCCGTCTTTGAAGTCACGATTGATGTAGGCATTGCGCAGCAGCACTTTGAGGCTGCTGTCTTCAACAAAACCCTTGGATTCGGCCTGGTCGTTCGCCATGGCCTGTGTAGCGCTCAACATCCCCAGTGCGATCAGGCTGATTCGCTTGTTCAACATTTTGTTTTTTTCCTTGATTCGGTTGATACGCGCTGTGTCGAACGGCCGAAATGGCGCTATCGCGCTCTTGTTTCAATGCAAAAACAAAAAGGCCCGCCCACGATTGCTCGCGGCGGGCCTTTTATTGTTTTTGAGTCGTGGCGGTCGGCCACAGGCGTTGGGCCGAATCGTAGCTGCGCCCTCAATGATGTGTCAATTTCGTGAATCTTCTACAAATAGGCAAAAAACGTCTAAGAAACGGCTTTACGTGGCAGGAACATTCAATCGATGCAACCTTCGAGGCCACAGACTGCTACGGGAGTGGATGCTCCCTGATCGGGCAGCGACTGACTCAACCACTGCGCAAATGCCTGGGGTTTGCCCAGCCATGGCCCGATATCGATCAGGGTGAATTGGTCATTGTCCTCAAGCACCAGGGTCGGAAAACCCTGCCCTCCAACCTTGGCCAGGAAAGCCCGGCTGTTGCTGATATGGCCTTCGGTGTCGGCCGCCCTGAAGGCTCCTTCGAAGGCTTGACGGTCCAGCCCCATGCCGTGGGCCAGTTCAAACAATACCGATTCGTCGGCGATGCGGCGCCCTTCCACGTAATGAGCACTTTGCAAACGCCCCAACAACTCCAGCCCGCGACTTTCCATTTGCTCGGCAGCCAGCACCGCAGCGATGGGTGGAGCCGAGTCGAACACGGCGGTGTGATCACGCAGCAATCCTTCGAAATAGGCCTCACCGAACGGCTGCCCGCTGTATTCGGCAATGCGCCGGTCATGGGGCATGACGTAACTGCGCAGCTGTGGCGATACCTTTTGCCGATTGGCACCCGTCATCATGCCGCCGCCGTGGGCAATCACGGGCAGCACGGCCTGGGCGGCCTGCACCAGCGGTTTGGCGCCATAGCACCAACCGCACAATGGGTCGTAGATGTAATGCAGGATCATGGAAAAGCTCCGACAGAAATTCAGGAAAATTCGATGTCGGCAGATTAGTGCCGCAACGGCCCCGGAAAAACGCCGGATTGGCTTTCAGTCTGTTGCTTGAATCGGTCGAATGGCAGGGTTAAGACCATTGCTCCCACAATGTTCAGTGGTGACTGAAAAAATCCGTAAGCAAAAAAAAACGCTGCCATCCCGGCAGCGCTTTTTTTTGATCAATCCGTTGTTGTTCTTCTTATCCTTCCATTACATCCCACAACGCATCCAGTTCCGCTTCGCTGAATAAACCAGCGGGGTAACGCTCGATCATCGTCCGGCGCGGATCAGTTTCGCTGATCTGACGCGTTCCATTGGACTTGAACCAGTGCGCCAGAATCTGGAGCGATTCGCTGTTTACTGCCAGGGGATGCAACGCCTTTTCGCTCACTACATTCACTTCGGCGTTCATTTCCGCGCTCTCTCCCGGTTTGTGAGCGGCTAACTTATCCAAGGTTTATGACAGAACATCGAAGTCCTCCCCCTCCCCGAGTTACAACAGTAGAGATACAAGAGCTGTGCCAAGGTTTCTGAAGTGTGGGCAAGCGGATACAAAAAAGCCCGCAACCCTGATGGGCTGCGGGCTCTGTGCCATGCAGCGGGCTGATCGACAGCCTGAGGGATTTCGCAATCAACTCAAGCTGTTACAACCTCACTCACTCCTTGTGCGGCGCGGGTTGTTGCTGGGTAAGGCAGTGAATATTGCCGCCCCCCAGTAACAGTTCGCGGCCAGGCACCATGACCACTTCATGCTGCGGGAACAGGTTCTGCAGGATTTCCTTGGCCGGGCCATCCTGCGGGTCGTCAAAGCTCGGCGCGATGATGCCGCCGTTGACGATCAGGAAGTTCACGTAGGAACCGGCCAGACGAACAGTCGGGTTACGTTCCTGGGTTCCATCGACCGGATCGACACCGGCACATTCTTCCTCGGTCGCAAACAGCGGACCCGGAATCGGCATCTTGTGCACCATGAATGGGCGGCCCTTGGCGTCGGTGCTGCCTTGCAGCACTTTCATCGCCGCCTGGCAGCGCGGATAGTTCGGGTCCTGTGGATCATCGGTCCAGGCCAGCAATACTTCGCCCGGGCGCACATAGCAGCAGAAGTTATCCACATGGCCATCGGTTTCGTCGTTGAACAAGCCATCCGGCAGCCAAATGATTTTATCCACAGCCAGGTTCGCACTCAGGAGCGCTTCGATTTCCGCGCGATTCATGTGCGGGTTGCGATTGCGGTTGAGCAGGCATTCTTCGGTGGTGATCAGCGTGCCTTCGCCATCGACGTGAATCGAGCCGCCCTCGAGCACGAAGCCTTCGGTGCGGTAGCGCGGGCTGCGCTCGATCTCGAGGATCTTGCCGCCGACTTGCGAATCACGGTTCCACGGCGAATACAGGCCGCCGTCAAAACCGCCCCAGGCATTGAAGTCCCAGTTCACGCCACGGACTTCGCCACTGTTGTTGATGACGAAAGTCGGACCGGAGTCGCGAACCCAGGCGTCGTCGCTGGACATTTCCACCACACGAATATTCGGCACGTCCAGGCGGGCACGGGCGTTTTCGTACTGGCCGGCGGAAACCGCCACGGTCACCGGTTCGAAACGGGCGATGGCTTTGGCCACTGCCACGTGCGCGGCTTGTGCCGGTTTGCCACCCAGGCGCCAGTTGTCCGGGCGCTCGGGCCAGATCATCCAGGTCTGGGTTTGGGGTGCCCATTCGGCCGGCATGTAGAAGCCGTCGGCGCGAGGGGTGCTGTTCAACGTGGTCATGGCTCAGGACTCCGGAGTGGCATTGATACCTGACAGAAAGGGAAGCGTATGTGTAAACGCCGTGGGCTATGGTGACTTTATATCCGATAAATATCGGCTTTTAAAGCACCATCAATCCACGGTTACAAAAATGATCGATAAAAAGCCGATATCAATCGAACTAACACCACCTTTCATGTGGGAGCGGGCTTGCTCGCGAAAGGGCCGTGTCAGTCGACATCTCGTT
>NZ_JBGLYV010000170.1:0-7459 GCF_047304225.1 Pseudomonas sp. Pseusp3
GCCGCGTCTGTTGTTTATACCAGACTGGTTGTGGTCCGGCCCCCCCCGCGGCGCAGCGAAATCGTGTTGCTTGAGCACTCAAATCACCACCGGGGCGGCGGCGGCGCCGGGGGTCGGATTGCCGCGCGGGTCGTCGGCCATCAGCAGTTCTTCGGGTTGTTCGGCACGGGCGAGGAAGCGGCCAAGGGTGCCGTCCGGGCTGTCGTCCAGCAGCCAGCCGAAACGCAGCAGTACGTGTTGCGGGCAGGTGGCGCGAACGCTCTGTTCGATCCGCCATAACGCCTGGCCCCGCAGGCCCAGTGGCACGGGTTCGTCTTTTTCGCTGTAGGCCGTGGCGCGGGAACCGTCGAACACGCGATAGCTGGAAGGTTGCAGCAGAACGATGTTGTGGTGCTGGCACAGTTCCGCCAGACGCTCGATCGCACGCTCCTGGCCGGCCAGGCGCTGTTCGCTCACCGCCTCTGCCTGAAACCAGTCGAAGTAGTAGGCAAGGTTGATCAATGCATCGGGACGGGTGTCGTCGAGCAGTTGTGTCAGGCTCGCGGCATCCCAGCCGTCTTGCGGCGGGCGGGGGGCGAGGAAGCCGATGTCTTCCTCCGCACCGAGGCGAATCAGCGCCTGCCCAAGGGCATTTCCGCCGCCCAGTAACATAAGGCGCATTCGCATAGAGTCAGCAGGCCCAGTCTGATTGAAACAATGGCTTTATCGACACCGCGCCCAGGCGATGTCGTTGGTAATTGCCGGAATCGTTGCATTTTGCGGGTTTAGTGCGCAACCGTCATCCGTAAAGTGTAGATGTCAGGGATTTGTGGTGCTGCCACTGGCCTCATCGCGAGCAAGCTCGCTCCCACAGGGATTTTCTGTGAATAGGTAATTTGTGAACGACACGGACACTGTGGGAGCGGGCTTGCCCGCGAAGGGGCCCTGTCAGCCAATAGAGATCCCTGAGTGGTACTTGCATCTTTCGCCCCCACCCGCATAACTTGCTGCATGAACCTGCCCATCCCCGCAGACAGTGCGCTGAGCGGCTTTCACCCTGCCGTCAGCGCCTGGTTCAGCCACACGTTCGCAGCGGTCACCGCCGCCCAGGCCCGGGCGTGGCCGTTGATCCGCCAGCAGCGCTCGACCCTGATCGCCGCGCCCACCGGCTCCGGCAAAACCCTCACCGCCTTCCTCGCCGTCATCGATGACCTGGTGCATCGCGGCCTGGAAAACCCCGAAGGCCTGCCCGACGCCACCCTGGTGGTCTACGTCTCGCCGCTCAAGGCGCTGTCCAACGATATCCAGATCAACCTGCAAAACCCGCTGGCCGGCATTACCGAGCAATTGCGTCTGATGGGCCTGCCCGAATTGCAGATCACCACGGCCGTGCGCACCGGCGACACACCACAAAAAGATCGTTCGGCGATGCGCAAGACGGCACCGCACATTCTGGTGACCACGCCGGAATCCCTGTACGTGTTGCTCGGTTCCGATTCCGGTCGGCAGATGCTCGGCACGACACAAACGGTGATCATCGACGAAATCCACGCCATGGCCGCCAACAAACGCGGCAGCCATCTGACGCTGAGCCTTGAACGCCTGCAGGCACTGTGCGCACAACCACTTCTGCGCATCGGTCTGTCGGCCACGCAAAAACCGATCGAAGCCGTCTCGCGCTTCCTCGTCGGTCGCGAGCGTCCGTGCGAGATCGTCGACATCGGCCACGCCCGCCCCCGCGACCTGGACATCGAAGTGCCGCCCGTGCCGCTGTCGGCAGTGATGGCCAACGATGTCTGGGAACTGGTCTACGACCGCCTCGCCGCCCTCGCCCGGGAACACCGGACCACGCTGATTTTCGTCAACACGCGGCGCCTGGCCGAACGCCTGAGCCGTCACCTGAGCGAACGCCTGGGCAAGGACGCCGTGGCCGCCCACCACGGCAGCCTGGCCAAGGAGTTTCGCCTGGACGCCGAGCAGCGACTCAAGCGCGGCGACTTGCAAGTGCTGATTGCCACGGCGTCGCTGGAACTGGGGATCGATATCGGCGACGTCGACCTGGTGTGCCAGATCGCCTCGCCGCGTTCGATTGCCGGGTTTCTGCAACGGGTCGGCCGCTCCGGGCACCAGGTCGGCGGTACGCCCAAGGGCCGTTTGTTCGCCACCACTCGCGACGACCTGATCGAATGCGCCGCGCTGCTCGACTGCGTGCGCCGGGGCGAACTCGATACCTTGTTGATCCCGCAAGCGCCGCTGGATGTGCTGGCACAACAGATCATCGCCGAAGTCAGTTGCCAGGAGTGGTCGGAACAGGCGCTGCTGGAGATGCTGCGCCGCGCCGCGCCCTACGCCGGACTCGACGACAAACACTATCAGGCGCTGCTGCACATGCTCACCGAGGGCTACAACGGGCGACAAGGCATGCGCAGCGCCTACCTGCACCGCGACGCCGTGAACCGTACCCTGCGCGGTCGCCGGGGCGCAAAACTGACGGCGGTGACCAGTGGCGGGACCATTCCGGACAACGCCGACTACAGCGTATTGCTGGAGCCTCAAGGGCTGAACATTGGCACCATCAACGAAGACTTCGCGGTGGAAAGCATCGCCGGGGATATCTTCCAGTTGGGCAATACGTCCTATCGGATCCTGCGCGTGGAAACCGGCAAGGTGCGGGTCGAGGATGCCCAGGGCCAGCCACCGACCATTCCGTTCTGGCTTGGGGAGGCGCCGGGGCGCAGTGCCGAATTGTCTTCGGCGGTGGCACGCTTACAGGCTCAACTCGACGACCTGCTGGGTGCCGCGCCTGGCAACTTGCAGCCAGCGCTCGACTGGCTGACTGACACCCTGGGCCTGAACCTCGCCAGCGCCGGACAACTGGTGGACTACCTGGCCCGTGCACGGCAAACGCTGGGCGCCCTGCCATCACAGGACACGCTGCTGATGGAGCGTTTTTTCGACGAATCCGGCGGCACCCAACTGGTCATTCACACGCCGTTTGGCAGCCGCATCAACCGTGCCTGGGGCCTGGCCCTGCGCAAGCGTTTCTGTCGCACCTTCAACTTCGAATTGCAGGCCGCCGCCAGCGAAGACGCCATCGTGCTGTCGCTGTCCACCAGCCACAGTTTTGAACTGGACGATGTCTGGCGCTACCTGCACAGCAACAGCGCCGAGCACCTGCTGATTCAGGCCGTGCTCGACGCGCCGCTGTTCGGCGTGCGCTGGCGCTGGAATGCCGGGGTGGCCCTGGCGCTACCGCGCTACAGCGGCGGACGCAAAGTCCCGCCGCAGATCCAGCGGATGAAAAGCGAAGACCTGATTGCCAGCGTGTTTCCCGATCAGATCGCCTGCGTGGAAAACCTCGCCGGCGAACGGGAGATTCCCGACCATCCGCTGGTAGAGCAAACCCTCGACGACTGCCTGCACGATGCCATGGACAGTGAAGGCTGGCTGGCCTTGTTGCGGCGCATGGAGCGCGGCGACATTCGCCTGATCAGCCGCGACTTGCCGACGCCCTCGCCGCTGGCGGCGGAGATTCTCAGCGCCCGGCCCTATACCTTTCTCGACGATGCGCCGCTGGAGGAACGCCGTACCCAAGCGGTGCTCAATCGCCGCTGGAGCGACCCGCAATCCACTGACGACCTCAGCGCGCTGGACGCCGAAGCGATTGCCGCCGTGCGCGACGAAGCCTGGCCGGCACCCTCCGGTGTCGATGAAATGCACGAGGCCTTGATGAGCCTGGCGTGCATCAGCGATGCCGAGGCCAGCGCCAATCCGCAATGGCTCGACTGGCTCGATACCCTGGCCGACAGCGGACGCGCGAGCCGTATGCAGATCAACGCCGGGCAATCGCTGTGGCTGGCGCTGGAGCGCCTGACCTGCCTGCGGGCGATTTATCCACAGGCCGAAATGACGCCGCCCCTGCAAGTGCTACCGGACTTCGATGAAGCCTGGGCGCCCGAGGAAGCCGTACTCGAACTGATCCGCGCAAGGCTCAGCGCCTTCGGACCGCTCCCACTCAATGCCATTGCCGAACCACTCGCCTTGCCCGCCGCGCAGGTCAATCAAGCCCTGGCGCAACTGGAACGCGAAGGCTACGTGCTGCGCGGCCGCTTCACCCCGGGCACCGCTCAGGAAGAATGGTGCGAGCGACATTTGCTGGCGCGGATTCACCGCTATACGGTCAAGCGCCTGCGTCGGGAAATCGAACCGGTGGCGTTGCAGGATTTCATGCGATTCCTGTTCGACTGGCAGCATGTGTCGAGCGCAAGCCAGGGCCGGGGCGCGGCGGTATTGCCAGCCGTCGTCGCGCAATTCGAGGGCTACCCCGCCGCCGCTTCAGCCTGGGACAGCGACATCCTGCCGGCGCGAATCAAGGACTACTCGGCGTCCTGGCTGGATGAGTTGTGCCGCAGCGGCAGACTGGTGTGGACACGCCTGACTGCACACAACAAAAGCGCCAGCACCGCCCTGCGCAGCACGCCGATTGTCTTGTTGCCACGCAACCGGGTCGGCCTCTGGAGCGGCTTGACCGAGCAGACGCCGGTCAGCGAACTGTCGCCGAAAACGCAAAAGGTCCACGCCGCCCTCAGCCAGCACGGCGCGCTGTTTTTCGATGAGCTGATCCATGAGGCCCATCTGCTGCGTTCGGAACTGGAAATCGCCCTGCAGGAACTGGTGGGCGCCGGGCTGGTGAACGCCGACAGCTTCGCCGGGTTGCGCGCACTGATCACCCCGGCCAGCAAGCGCCAGCCACGCAACAGTCGGCGTGGGCGCGGAGCATTCATCGGAGGCATGGACGATGCCGGGCGCTGGGCCCTGTTGCGACGCGCGCCTGCCGCACCGGTGGCGGAAAACCAGCGTCCCGCGCCAGCACCGGCCGAAACGCTGGAACACATCGCCATGACGTTGCTGCGCCGCTACGGCGTGGTGTTCTGGCGCTTGCTGGAACGAGAGGCGGACTGGCTACCGGGCTGGCGCGAACTGCTGCGTACGTTCCATCGTCTGGAGGCACGCGGTGAGATTCGTGGCGGACGGTTTGTCAGCGGCCTGGCGGGTGAGCAATTCGCCTTGCCCGAGGCGATTCCATTGTTGCGGGAGGTGCGGCGCAAGCCTCATGACGGCAGTCTGGTCGCGGTGTGCGGGGTCGATCCGCTGAATCTCGCCGGCACGTTGTTGCCGGGAGCGAAGGTGCCGGCACTGGCGAGCAATCGGCTGGTGTATCGCGACGGGTTGCCAGTCGCCGCAGAGATTGCCGGCAAGCAGCAGATCTGGGTGGAGCTGGATCAGCAGGCGGGTGCCGGGGTGCGCAGCAAACTGATCCGGCATTGAGGTTGTCTGGTCTGCCCCCTTCGCGAGCAAGCCCGCTCCCACAGTTGATCTGTGTCGTTCATAAATCCCTCTGAGGCCATCACAGCCTCCGAAGATTTCCTTGACGACTTACTGCGACCGCGGCCGATCCGGCATCAGCACCGCCGAATGATCCGGCTCATGCACGGCCTCGAGTGGTGGCTCGACCGGATGCCTCGGTACCAGCGCCTGTTGTGGATAAGTCTGCGCGAAATGCACCCACGGGCAGTTATCCACAAGCTTTTTCAGGCGCTGGTTGAAGGCCCGGCTCACGGCATACTGGCCACCGGACACCGTGCGGAATTGCGCGGTCAGCACCACGCCGTTGAGGTCCATCTTGTCGACGCCAAACACATCCAGCGGCCCTTGCAGGTTGTAGCGCAGGAACGGGTCGCTGCTGATGGAATGCCCGGCCTCGCGGATCAGCTCGATGGCTTTGTCGACATCGGTGTCATAGGTGAATTGCACCGAGAAATACGCATAGGCGAATTGCCGCGATTGGTTGGTCACGGCCTTGATCTGCCCGAACGGCACCGAGTGCACGAAACCCTTGCCGTCGCGCAGGCGCAAGGTGCGGATGGTCAGGCCTTCGACCGTGCCGGCATGCCCGGAATCCAGCACCACCCAGTCGCCGATGGACAGGGTGTCTTCGATGATGATGAACAACCCGGTAATCACGTCCTGCACCAGCTGCTGGGAGCCGAAACCGATTGCCAGGCCGATGACCCCGGCACCGGCCAGGAACGGCGCGACGTTGATCCCCAGGTTGGCCATGGTGGTGATCGCGCAAATCACCACCAGGATGATTTTGATCGCGTTGCGCAGCAGCGGCAGGATGGTTTTCACCCGCGTACTGGGCTGGCGCGCCGAGCGCTTGTTGGCCGGTGGTTTCAGGGCTTCCTGAATCGCCGTGTCGAGCACCACCCAGACCATCCAGGTCACCAGCAGGATCAGGCCGATGTGGCTCAGGGAATCACTGATCGCCCGGCCCACGGCATTGCTCACCGCGAATTCGAACAGCGACACGCCCCAGATCCGCCCGAGGATATCGATGAACACGATGGCCATGCCGATGCGCACTAAGGCATGGGACAAGTTGAGAAAACGCTCCTTGTAGGCGCCGCTGCGGCGCAGGTCCGCTGCGCTGCGCGCCTTGAACAGATGGTGCAGCGTGGTGCTGAGAAACACCGTGGCAATCAGCAACACCGTGGTGAACAAGGCGCTGCGCAGCACTCTCTGGTTGTCCGCCCCGGCACCGATCAGGTTGACGATCGACACCAGTACCATCAACAGAATCGGCCAATACCAAAGCCCGGAAAATATCCGCAGGGTTTCACGCAATGCCGGCTGACCGAGGCGCTGGGCCAGCGGCAGGATGCGGATCACATGGGCCACCGGGCGACGCATGCGGATCACCAGCAAGCCGAAGGCAATCGACGCCGCCAACCCGGTGAACACGGCGATGCTGCTGGTGAGATTGTTGCCCAGTTGATGGGCGATCTGCGGACTGGTCAGGGCATCGCTCAAGGCCACCAGAAAGCCGATACCGAATAACGGCCGGGGACTGTTCTCGCGGATGATCTGCACCGCCCGCCGCTTGTGCCCGGCATTGAACGCCACCACCAGCGACATCACCAATGACGCGGAAAATATCCCCGCGCTCGCGGCATAAGCCAGACACAGCGCCAGCGCCCGACCGGCCGATATCGGCAAAAACTGGCTGGCATAAATCGTTAACGGCAGACTGACCACCGCCGGCAAGGTGTAGGGCAGCACGTAACCGAGCAACGCCTGGCCCCGTTCGCGACTGAGCAGTAAACGGTGCTCGCACAGGCGCCTGGCGATCATCCGCCCTAGCAGCCAAAGACAGGCAAACACGGCCGCCCACACGCAGGTCAACAGCAGGAAATCGCTGGCGACGCTCCAGGCCGAACGGGCCGAAGGCTGATTGACCAACTGATCCACTTCATCGGCCGCGCGGTCGGCACGCAGGCGCCAGGCGTCGACCAGGTTCTGATTGAGATCAAGCCTGGACTGGACCTCGTCGATGCTTGAACTGATGGCCCCCAGTAACCCGCCTTGCACCAGCGGCTCGGGGTGTGCCGGCGGCGTCGCGGCGGTCGCGGTGGCCGGC
>NZ_JBGLYV010000171.1:0-7427 GCF_047304225.1 Pseudomonas sp. Pseusp3
GGATGGGGAGTCGCAGTACCCAGGTTCGGGCAAACCGCCATGGGTGGGCTATAAACCTATAGGGGGGTAAACCGGGAACCGTGTCCATGACCACAATCGCCAAAGTGCTTGCGACCGAAAGCGAAGTCCGCTTGAACACGCGCAAGCAGCCGTTCGATCTGCTGCGCTGGTTTTCGCTGGTCAGCATGGCGGTGATCGGGACTGTGGCGGTGGCGCTGGGGGCGGTATCCACGCGGTTCGTGATTACCGAAAGCGTGCAGCGCGATGCGCTATTGACCTCACAATTCATTCAGGCGATTGCGTGGGCCGAGGTGCGCCATGCACCGATTCCCAACATCCGGACCATGGGCGACTTGCTCGACCCACGAAAAGACAAGGACTTTCCAGACGTCGACCCGCTGGCCCGCGCCAGTGCCCGTGGTGATTTCCTCGACCATATCGAAAATTTGCCGGACGTGATCCTGGTCAACATCTATGCCCCCGACCGCATGGTGATCTGGTCGACCAACCCGGCCTTGACGGGCACCACGATCCAAGGCGATGAGGACCTTGAGCGGGCGTTCAGCTCGAAGCTACCTGTGTCGACCAGCTACCACGATGTCGACAAAACCCGCATGGAGCAGAAGTTCAGGGTGCCACCCAAATACCTCTTCATCGAAAACTACATTCCCCTGTTCGATGTCGATGGCCGCACCGTCACGGCGATGGTCGAGGTATACAAGGAACCGCAGGACCTGATCAACCGCATGGAGCGCGGCCTGGTGCTGATCTGGCTGGCGACCGCCCTGGGCGGCGGTCTGATTTACCTGGGCCTGTACTGGATCGTGCGGCGGGCAGCGATCCTGCTGGCGACGCAGCAGAAGCAATTGATCACCAACGAAACCTTTGTGGCCCTGGGGGAAATGTCCTCGGCGGTCGCCCACAGTCTGCGCAATCCGTTGGCGACCATCCGTTCAAGCGCCGAGCTGGCGATAGAGTTCGACAACGGTCCGGCACACGGGAATATCAACGACATCATTAGCCAGGTCGATCGCATGTCGACATGGGTCCGGGATTTGCTCCAGTCCCTGCGACCGCTCAATGACGAGGCTGAGCCCGTGAACCTGGTGGCGGCACTGCATGACAGCCTGATGGCTTTCGAGCACCAGATCAGCAAGGCCAAGGTCAACGTGGTGTTCGAGCCGGACCAGACGCCCATGGTCCTGAGCCAGCAGGTGCAACTGACCCAGATCCTCAACAGCCTGCTGTCTAACGCGGTGGAAGCCATGGACAACGGCGGTACACTGACCATCCAGATCGAGCCGCCAGATGCGCAGCGCGTCAGCGTGAGGGTGAGCGATACCGGCAAAGGCATGAGCGAAGAACAGCGCACCATGGCCTTCCGGCCGTTCTTCACCACCAAGCAGGGCGGGCTGGGCGTCGGGCTGGTGCTGGTCAAGCGGATCATGGAGCGTTTTGGTGGTGTAGTGACCCTCGACAGTCGCGAAGGCGCGGGCACCACTGTTCGTCTGTCGTTCAAGTTGGCCCCATGAACATTCCCCGTTAGTGGGGGTCAGTCCCCGGTCATTTCCATGGTCAATGGCATATTGATTTTGATAAGCCATTGTTTTATCGAGTGTTAATGCTTTTATATAAGTCAGTCAAAAAGTTGGCGAGGTCCTTGCATCGTCACCATCACCTCCTACACGATTGCGAGGCGGCTGGTGATGGCAAAAAAAGCGCGCTACAACTTCAAGCGTTCAGGAGCGTTTACGCCTTTGAAGCTGCATTCACCACGCTCGCGGGCCTTGGGCATGCACCTGGTGCTGATGCTGGTGACCGGTTTGCTGGCCAGCCAGCTGCTGGTCGCCAGCCAGCCATTATCGACGCCCGAACCTGCTCCGGCATCCACTCCCGTACCCGCTGTCGCTGAAGCCGATACCCCGTGGGGCGGCAACTATTTCCCCAACACCCTGCTGACTGACCAGGACGGCCAGCAGCTGCGTTTTTTCGATGACATGATCAAAGGCAAGGTGGTGGTGATCAACTTCATCTTCACCTCGTGCAGTGACTCCTGCCCGCTGGAAACCGCGCGCCTGCGCCAGGTGCAGAAACTGCTGGGGGATCGGGTCGGCAAGGACATCTTCTTCTATTCCATCAGCATCGACCCTCTGAGTGATACACCCGAAGTGCTGAAGGCTTATGCGCAACGCTTCCAGGTCGGGCCGGGCTGGAAATTCCTCACCGGGGAGTTCGCCGACGTCACCGAGCTGCGCAAGAAACTGGGATTGTTCATTGAAGGCATCGATAACGGGCGCAACAAGGACCACAACCTGAGCCTGATCGTCGGCAACCAGGAAACGGGCCGCTGGATGAAAGCCTCGCCGTTCGAAAACCCGTGGATGCTGGCCGACCAACTGGCCAATACCCTGCAGAACTGGAAGCAGCCCAGCGTCGAAGAAAGCTACGCCGATGCTCCGCAAATCCGCCCGCCGAGCAATGGCGAAGAGCTGTTCCGCACCCGTTGCGCGTCTTGCCACAGCCTCGGTCCGCTGGATGGACAGGGCATCGGCTTGCGCAGCATCGGCCCGGACCTCATCGGCGTGACCCATAGGCGCGAACTGGCCTGGCTCATCCGCTGGATCCGCGAACCGGATCGCATGCTCGTGGAAAAGGACCCGATTGCGATGGAACTGTTCGATAGCTACAACAGGATCCCGATGCCCAACCTGCGGCTGGATGAGCATTCCGCCCGGTCCATCATCGATTTCCTGCATGAAGAGACTGACCGTCAGCATCCGCCAGCGGCCAGTGGTAACGAGGAGCCTGAGCACCATCATTCGGTCGCGCAACCCGAGATGAGCCAGGCGCAATAGTGTCAAGAAAATTACATTGGCCAGTCAGTTGCTATCAATGCCACCTACACTGATGCAGACAGCGGCTGAACAGGCTCGATTTCAAGCATCCAGGACACCGCCATGCAGATACTGGAACAACAAAAAGTAGCTGCGCCGCAGGCTCCGGCAGCACCGCGCAAGGGGTGGCGGCCGCAGTTCAACCTGCTCCGCTGGTTCTCCCTGGCAAGCTTTTTCATCATTGCCGCGGTGGCGTTGGGGCTGGGTTACATCTCCACGCGCTTTGTGGTCGATGAAAGCATCGAGCGCGATTCAATGCTGACCGCGCAGTTCATTCAATCCATTGGCGAGGCCGAAATCCGTCATGCCGGGATTCTGCCGGGCAGAACCATGGGTGAAATGCTCGACCCGCGCCTGGACCATGCCGATCCCGACATCAACCCCGAATCCCGGGCCGCCGCGCGCGTCGAGTTTCTCGACCATGTGGAGCATCTGCCGGACATCCTGCTGGCGACGGTATATGCCCTGGACCGCACCGTGGTCTGGTCGACCAACGCCGAGTTGATCGGCGTGCGCATCGAAGACGACAGTGAGTTGGACGAGTCCTTCGAAATGAAATCGCCGGTGTCCACCAGCTACCACCAGATCGATGAGGAACGTCCCGAACAGCGTCTGCTGCGCGAACCGGAATACCTGTTCGTCGAGAACTACATTCCGATGTTCAACGCCGACAGAAGCAAAGTGATTGCCATGGTGGAGATCTACAAGGAACCGGTGGACCTGGTGGAACGCATCCAGCGTGGCTTCAAGGCGATCTGGCTGGCCACCCTGATCGGTGGGGCGGCCATTTACCTGGGGCTGTTCTGGATCGTCCGGCGCGCGGCAATACTGCTGCAGAGCCAGCAAAAACAACTGATCGCCAACGAAACCTTTGTCGCCCTGGGGGAAATGTCCTCGGCGGTGGCCCACAGCCTGCGCAATCCGCTGGCGAACATCCGTTCCAGCGCCGAACTGGCCCAGGACATCGCCAGCCAGACCGCACAGAAAAACATTGGCGACATCATCAGTCAGGTCGACCGCATGTCGCGTTGGGTCCGTGAATTGCTGGTGTCGTTGCGACCGATGAATGACGACTTCGAAACGGTCGACCTGGTACTGGCCCTGGAAGACACCTTGAGTGCCTTTGAGTCCTTGATCAAACGTTCGAACGTCGAGGTGCGCTTTTCTCCCGCCAGCGTGCCACCGGTCGTCAGCCAACAGGTGCTGCTCACGCAAATACTCAATAGCCTGTTTGCCAATGCACTGGAAGCCATGCCCAAAGGGGGCGTGCTGAAGATCGAGATCGACTCCTCGGTTCCTGGCGACGTGAGCATGATCCTGACCGACACCGGCAAGGGGATGTCCAAACAACAACAGCAAATGGTCTTCAAGCCGTTTTTCACCACCAAACAAGGCGGATTGGGCGTTGGCCTGGCCCTGGTCAAAAGAATAATGGAGCGGTTTGACGGTTCGGTCGAACTGACCAGCCGGGAGCAGGAAGGAACCCGCGTTTGTCTCAATTTCAGAGTGGCAACGGGAGGGGAGTATGGAGCACAGCATTCTGCTGGTCGAGGATGACGAAATCCTCGCCGAGAATATTCAGACTTACCTGGAGCGCAAGGACTTCGAGGTGACCGTCTGCCACTCGGCTGAAGATGCACTGGAGCAATTGGGTTCTTTCGCTCCTGACGTGGTACTGACCGACAACTCGTTGCCGGGCATGAGTGGTCACGACCTGATCCAGAAGCTGCGCATCAGTGCGCCGGATCTGAAAGTGATCATGATGACCGGCTACGGCAACGTCGAAGACGCCGTGGTGGCGATGAAAGAGGGCGCTTTTCACTACGTCACCAAGCCGGTGGCCCTGCCGGAGCTCAAACTGCTGCTGGACAAGGCCCTGGCCACCGACCGCATGGAGCGCACGCTGTCGTTTTACCAGGAGCGCGAGGCCCAGAAGTCGGGGGTGCAGGCACTGATTGGCGAGTCGGCCCCGATGGCGTACCTCAAGAGCACCATCAGCCAGTTGCTCGACGCCGAACGGCGGATGGCCAACAGCGATCTGCCGCCGGTGCTGGTGGAAGGCGAGACCGGCACCGGCAAGGAACTGGTGGCCCGGGCCTTGCATTTCGACGGCCCGCGCAGCAAGGGCCCGTTCATTGAATTCAACTGCGCTTCGATCCCGTCCAATCTGGTGGAATCAGAGCTGTTCGGCCACGAGAAGGGCGCCTTCACCGACGCCAAGGATCGTCGCATGGGGCTGGTGGAAGCGGCCGATGGCGGCACGTTGTTCCTCGACGAAATCGGTGAAATGGACCTGCTGTTGCAAGCCAAGCTGCTGAAACTGCTGGAAGACCGGACCATTCGCCGGGTCGGTTCGGTGAAGGAGCGCAAGGTCGACCTGCGGGTGATCAGCGCCACCAACTGCAATCTTGAACAAATGGTCCAGCAGGGCAAATTCCGCCGCGACCTGTTTTTCCGCCTGCGCATCATTTCGATCAAGGTACCGCGCCTGTATGCCCGTGGTGCCGATATCCTGTTGCTGGCCCGGCACTTCCTGGCACTGCATGGCAAACGCTACGGCAAGCCGAACCTGCATTTCAGCGACCAGGCCGAAGAGTTGCTGCTCAGCTACAGTTGGCCGGGCAACGTACGCGAATTGCGCAACATGCTGGAGCAAACCGTGCTGCTGGCGCAAAGCGACACCATTGCCGCCCATCAACTGAACGTTTGCTTGAGCCTGGTGGATGAGCCACCGAAGTTTCATCACGAACCACAACACTTCAGCGAACCGCGTCCGTCCTACAACAGCAGCGAATCCATGAACCTGCCGGAAGTGGAGCGCGACATGGTGCGCAAGATGCTCGACAAGACCGACTGGAACGTCACCAAATCGGCACGCCTGCTGGGTCTGAGCCGCGACATGTTGCGCTACCGGATCGAAAAACTCGGCCTCGCCCGCCCGGACAAACGCCAGTGGTAGGGAAACTGATTGAGAACGCCCCCTGGTGCTCACTGCAACACCGGGCCCTGCCTCAGGCAGGACAGCATGCAATCGGGATTCTCGACTTCCTGGTTCACGTAGACGCCATGCTCCGGATCGTAGGAGCGGATAAACACCCGAACCGTGGCGTCGGCCACGGTCGGCAGGCGCGAATCGTAGAACACATGCTCGCTTGAAACCGGGATGAAATCCCCGGGTGCGGTCGGAATGTATGTGCCCGGCGGCACGCTGCTCATGGACGGTGGTACGGGGTGTGCGAAGGGTTGGTCGGCGCCGTAATAGTTGAATTCACTGCTGTAGTCAGTGGTGGCTGGCAAGTCGTCGGCACGGGCGACAGCGGTCGCGCTCAGGCAGACGGCGAGCAAAAGCCTCAGGTCGATTATTTTCATGGCAACACCTGCGAAATCGGTTTAACCGCATGTCCCCAAGGTCATTAACTATAGCTGTCGCCGTGGGCAGTCGTCGGCGCTGCGCGGATTACAAGTTCGCAACATCTGCCAGGATGGGGTTGATCTAGACTTCGGCCGGTCAAATCGACGACCCGAACCCTGGAGCGTGCAATGGAAATGCCGACAAAAGAACAAGCCATCGCCAGTAACCGCGAGGCCTGGAATGACTCTGCCCGTCACCACAAGGATTCCGGCGAATGGCAAGCCTTGTTGAAGGATGTGGCGCACGCGGATTTTTCCTGCCTGGATGAGACCCTGACCGCTTTGCTGACCCAGACAGGCGTCGACGGCAAGGAGGTGGTGCAACTGGGCTGCAACAACGGCCGCGAAAGCCTGTCACTGTTCGCCTTGGGCGCGCGCAGCGTGGTGGGTGTCGACCAGTCTGAAGCATTTCTCGAGCAGGCTCGGGAGCTGGCGTCCCGCTCGCCCCATGCGCCGCAATTCATCGAAGCGGACATTCACCACCTGCCTGCGCAACTGCAGGAGCGCTTTGACCTGGCGCTGATCACCATCGGGGTCTTGAACTGGATGCCTGACATCGGCGAATTCTTCCGCCATGTGGCGAGCACGCTGAAGCCGGGTGGGGCGCTGGTGGTGTACGAAACCCACCCGTTCCTGGAAATGTTCGACCCCGAGGCAACCGATCCTTTTCGCCTGGACAGTTCATATTTCCGTCGCGAACCGTTCGTGCAACACGAACCGATCGTCTACGAAGGCAGGATCGAACAGCCATCGGCGGCATCCTACTGGTTCGTCCATACCCTGAGCGACCTCTTCAGCGCCGCCATTGCGGCAGGGCTGCAGATTCGTCACTTCAAGGAATACCCGCACTCCAACCGCGAAGAACTCTATGACCGTTATCAGCAGCAGGCAGCGCAGTTGCCGTTGTGTTTTACGTGGGTGGTGGTGAAGAGCTGAGTAGCGGCTGTTGACTGTGTACATATCCGGTTTTTTGGTAACGGCGACTTGGGGTTTCGCCCTTACGGCGAGTTCCTTTTGTCAAACGACACAAAAGGAACCAAAAGGTCTCGCCCCGAACGTCCGGCCCCTCGCCAGGGCTCGGGGTTCCTTCGCTCCGGCATTCATCCGGGGGCATTGCTCTAC
>NZ_JBGLYV010000172.1:0-7241 GCF_047304225.1 Pseudomonas sp. Pseusp3
GCTTGGTTTTGCCGGGCGGGGTGTCGGGGGGGGTTTACTTTTTCCCCCCCAACGCCCGCCCCTACACGGGGTCAGTGGTGCTCTCGAATTGCGCACAAACAAAAACGCCCGACCTTCACAGGCCGGGCGTTTTCTTGAGCCCTGAAAATCAGGACTGACTGGTTGGCGTCGATGGAGTTGGCGCGACAGTCGGGGTGACAGCAGGGGTTGGCGCGGCAGCGGAGTTCGATGCGCTGACCGGAGCTGCTGGCGTTACCGGCGTTGCCGGTTTGGCAGCAGCCACTGCTGGTTTTGGCGCGGCGGCTTTTGGAGCTGCCGGCTTTTTCACTGCAGGTTTTTTCGCCGCAGCGGGTTTGGCCGCTGGCTTGGCCGCTGCAGTTTTTGCTGCTGGCTTGGCTGCCGGTTTAGCCGCTGGTTTGGCGGCGGCTTTTGCGGCGACCGGTTTAGCTGCCGGCTTGGCCGCTGCAGGTTTGGCAGCAGCGGTTTTAACCGCAGGCTTGGTTGCCGCTTTTGCCAGTGGTTTGGCAGCAGTCTTGGCTGCCGGCTTGGCGGCGGCAGTCTTGGCAGCAGGTTTGGCAGCTGCGGTTTTCGCCGCGACAGGCGCAACCTTGGCACCGGTCAGTTTTTCGATTTGCTTGGTCAGGGTATCGACCTTGCTGTGCAGTGCCTTGACTTCGTTGCGGCTCGGTACGCCCAGACGCGAAATGGCGCTGTTCAGACGCTTGTCAAAAGCGCCTTCCAGCTCATCCCACTTGCCCAGTGCGCGATCTTTCACACCGCTGATGCGCGACTTGGCCGAAGAAGCGGAGTCCTTGGCGGCGTCGACTGTCTTGCCAACGGCGCTCTTGGTGAGCTTCTCGGCTTTCTCGCCGTCCTTAACCAATGCATCGAAGAGTTTGCTGCCGTCAGTGTCGATCTTCGAGTACACGCCTAAACCAGCCAGCCAGATTTTTCGGGAGTAATCTTCAACCTTCCCGATCCACGAGCTGCCTTCTTTTTCGGTTTTCTTTTTAACAGCCATCCCGTTCTCCTTAAGATTTACGCGCGACGCGTTCGAGCAATGCCGTCAGCTCATCGAGCTTAGCAGAGAGTGCCTCAACGTCATGTTTAGACGGAATGCCGATACGATTCAAGGTACTTGCGACACGCGTATCGAACGCCTTCTCGACCCTGTCGAGTTGAACTTCGACCTTGCCTTTGAAAGTGCTGACTTCACTCTTGGCTTCATCGATCTCGGCATTGGCCGCTTCAAGCTTCTCAGCGACTACCTTTTTGCCTTTCTTTTCAACAACCTGACCCGCTTTGACCAGCTCTTGAAAGTACTCGCTGCCCTCTTGGCCGACCTTGGTGTAGGCACCCAGGCCTGCCAGCCAGATCTTGCGGGCATAGCTTTTGACGTCGCTCAGCGTACTGGTCGACGCGTCGGTTTTTTTCTTCAAAATAACTTTGGCCATGGTGCACCTCACGCGCAGAAGGTTTGAGGAACTGCCCGGATAAGTGTCGGGCTCTGGCACAAAGTAGGGAGAAAAATTAGAAACGGCACCCTAACAACTGACATGAACAGCAAAGGCACCACAAAACAAATGTGGGAGCGGGCTTGCTCGCGAAGGCGGTGGGTCAGTCGACATAAATGTTCAATGACATACCGCTTTCGCGAGCAAGCCCGCTCCCACAGGGGATGTGATTTCAATCGGAAATCAGGCCAGGGCCTTGTCGAGGGCCTTTTCGATTTCCGCTTTGATCATGCCGCTCATGGCCGACATCATCAGGCCCAGTTCCACTTCGACGCGAATCGAATCGTCGGCGACATGCACCGCGCCCTTCACACCCGGGCGTTTGAGGTTCAGGGTGTCGCCGGACCACTGCGGCTCCAGGCCATACTGATCGGAAAGTTTTTGCGCCAGCTTGTCGGCCTTCTCGCGAGCCGCTTCCTTACCCAGGCCATGGGCACGTTCAACACTAATACGGGCCATCAAATGACTCCTGCTTTATGGATGCTTTCCCGAGGCGTCTTGACCTCTGCTGCGTCAAAACGTCCCGATGGTTACCCATCTTACCTTCAGCCTTGCCAAGACAAAGCATGCCTTGGGGATTAGAATGTCGCGCATTCTCTTTTGGTGACAGCGATATGACTGATCAGCGCAAAGGCAGCGATGCCGAACCCACCACTCACTTCGGCTTCAAAAACGTTCCGGAAAGCCAGAAAGCGGAAAAAGTCGCTGAGGTTTTCCACTCCGTAGCCGCCAAGTACGACCTGATGAACGACCTTCTGTCGGGCGGCATGCACCGTCTGTGGAAGCGTTTCGCGATCGAACTGTCGGGCGTTCGTGCCGGCAATCGCGTACTCGACATCGCCGGCGGCACCGGCGACCTGACCAGGAAGTTCTCGCACCTGGTCGGCCCGACCGGCCAGGTCGTGTTGGCCGACATCAACGAATCCATGCTCAAGGTCGGTCGTGACCGCCTGCTGGACCTCGGTGTGGCCGGCAATGTCGAATTCGTCCAGGCCGATGCGGAAAAACTGCCGTTCCCCGACAACCATTTCGACTGCGTGACCATCGCCTTCGGCCTGCGCAACGTGACCCACAAGGAAGATGCCCTGCGTTCGATGCTGCGCGTGCTCAAGCCTGGCGGCCGTCTGCTGGTGCTGGAGTTCTCCAAGCCGACCAATGCGCTGATGTCCAAGGCCTACGACGCCTACTCGTTCGCCTTCATGCCGTTGATGGGCAAGCTGATCACCAATGACTCGGAAAGCTATCGCTACCTGGCCGAATCGATCCGCATGCACCCGAACCAGGAAACCCTGAAGTCGATGATGGTCGAGGCCGGTTTCGACCGCGTGACCTATCACAACATGACCGCAGGCATCGTTGCCCTGCACCGCGGCATCAAGCCCTGATGCTGCTCGCCGGCCTGCTCGCCAGCGTTGAGCTCGGCCTCAACCGGGTGCTGCGTCTCGACAGTACGGCGCTGCCGCGGCTGGCGCATCTGACCGGCAAGGTGATTGCCGTCGACTGCCGCAGCCCGGCGCTGCAACTGTTCATCCTGCCCAGCGACGAAGGCCTGATGCTCGCCTCCCAGTGGGAAACCGGCGCCGACTGCACCCTGCGTGCACCGGCTTCGAGCCTGTTGAAGCTGGCCATGAGCAAGGACAAGACCTCGATCCTGCACAGCCCTGAAGTCGAACTCGACGGTGACAGCGGCGTGCTGCTGGAACTGTCGGCGATCCTCCAGGACCTGGAGCTGGACTGGGAGTACGAACTCTCGCGCTGGCTGGGGCCGGTGCCCACGCAACTGGTCAGCGGTCACCTGCGCAGCCGCGCCCGCTGGTATCAGCAAGGCTTTGCCAGCCTGGGCCAGAACCTGGGCGAATACCTGGCCGAAGAGTCGCGCACCCTTGTCGGTCAGCGTGAAGCCGAAGCCCGTTTCAGTGAACTGGACCAGATCAAGCTCGATCTGGAACGTCTCGAGGCGCGTTTCGAGCGCCTTTCCCGATCCCTCGACCCAAGCGATAACGCATGAAGCTGCTTGCCGTCCGCCGTCTGTTGCGCATCCAGCGCGTCGTGATCCGCTACCGCCTCGATGACCTGCTGTTCGATCTGCCACTGCCCTGGTTTCTGATGGCGCTGCGCTATGCCTTGCCGTGGCGCTGGTTCCCGCGCAAGCCGCTGGACCTGAGCCGTGGCGCGCGCTTGCGCCTGGCGTTGCTGGACCTGGGGCCGATCTTCATCAAGTTCGGGCAGATCCTGTCCACTCGCCGCGACCTGTTGCCGGAAGACATCGCCGATGAACTGATGAAGCTGCAGGATCGGGTGCCGCCGTTCGATTCGCAGGTGTCGGTGAAGCTGATCGAAGAGCAGCTGGGCAAAAAAATCAGTGACGTGTTCAGCCGTTTCGACGTTGAACCGCTGGCCTCGGCCTCGGTGGCACAGGTGCATGCCGCGCAACTGAAAACCGGTGAAGAAGTCGTCGTCAAGGTAATCCGCCCGGGCCTCAAACCGGTCATCAAGCAGGATCTGGCGTGGCTGTTCATTCTCGCGCGCGCTGCCGAAAGAGTGTCTGCCGATGCGCGCCTGCTGCACCCGGTGGACGTGGTCAGCGATTACGAAAAAACCATCTACGACGAACTCGACCTGCTGCGCGAGGCGGCCAACGCCAGCCAGTTGAAGCGCAACTTCGACGGCTCGCCGCTGCTGTACGTGCCGCAAGTCTATTGGGACTGGTGCCGGCCGAAGGTGCTGGTGATGGAGCGCATCTACGGCATCCAGGTCACCGATCTGGCGACCCTGGCCGACCAGCGCACCGACATGAAAATGCTCGCCGAGCGCGGCGTGGAGATCTTCTTCACCCAGGTGTTCCGCGACAGCTTCTTCCACGCCGACATGCATCCCGGCAACATCTTCGTCAGCACCGTGCAGCCTTGGAGCCCGCAATACATTGCGATCGACTGCGGCATCGTCGGCAGCCTGACCCCGGAAGACCAGGATTACCTGGCGCGCAACCTGTTCGCCTTCTTCAAGCGTGATTACCGCCGCGTGGCGCAATTGCACATCGATTCGGGCTGGGTGCCGGCAGAAACCAAACTCAACGAATTCGAAGCAGCGATCCGTACCGTGTGCGAGCCGATCTTCGAAAAACCGTTAAAGGATATTTCCTTCGGTCAGGTGCTGATGCGCCTGTTCCAGACCGCACGGCGCTTCAACATGGAAGTGCAGCCGCAGTTGGTCCTGCTGCAAAAAACCTTGCTGAACATCGAAGGCCTGGGCCGCCAGCTGTACCCGGACCTCGATTTGTGGAACACCGCACAACCGTTCCTCGAACGCTGGATGCGCGAGCGCGTCAGCCCCAAAACCTTGTTTGGCAACGTGCAGAGCCAGATCGAACAGATCCCGCACCTGGCCAACATGACGCGTGACCTGCTCGAACGCCTGTCCCAGCCCCATGCCAACGATCCGCCTCCAACATGGCATCGACGCCGGGACGACTGGTTCCTGCGCCTGCTTGGCACGGCTCACCTGGCCGGGGGCGCCATCCTTGCCGCTGGCGGCCCGCTGAACCAGTTGGCTTACTGGCCGGCTGGCATCATGATGGCGGTCGGTTTGTATCTGGTCGTTCGCCGATAGCCAGTCGCGCAACACGCTGGCACACTGTTTGGACGCTGCATTGAACGCAGGCCCCCGATTTTTGAAGTGCGGGCCCGTATCGGAGTCGTTGATGAAGAATTGGCTGGACGAGATCAAGTGGGACGCCGACGGCCTGGTGCCAGCGATTGCCCAGGACCACAAGACCGGGCGCGTCCTGATGATGGCCTGGATGAACCGCGAAGCACTGGAACTGACCGCTGCCGAGAACCGCGCCATTTACTGGTCGCGCTCCCGTGGCAAGCTGTGGCGCAAGGGCGAAGAGTCCGGCCATGTGCAGACCCTGCACGAGATGCGCCTGGACTGTGACGCCGACGTCATCATCCTGATGGTCGAGCAGATCGGCGATATCGCCTGCCATACCGGCCGCCAGAGCTGCTTCTACCGCGTTTTCGAGAACGGCGACTGGACAACCGTCGACCAGGTCCTCAAGGATCCGCACGCCATCTATTCCGCAGGGCATAAACATGAGTGACACTCTGACCCGTCTGGCACAGGTACTGGAAGAGCGCAAAGGCGCCGCTGCCGACAGCTCGTATGTCGCCAGCCTGTACCACAAGGGCTTGAACAAGATTCTGGAAAAAGTCGGCGAAGAGTCGGTCGAAACCATCATTGCCGCCAAGGATGCCGCCATCAGCGGTGACTGCAGCGATGTGATCTACGAAACCGCCGATTTGTGGTTCCACAGCATGGTCATGCTCGCCCAATTGGGGCAGCATCCACAGGCTGTACTCGATGAACTGGACCGTCGTTTCGGTCTCTCCGGACACGCCGAGAAAGCCTCGCGCCCGTCCGCCTGAATAACTATTAGAGAGGAGCAGCAGCATGGGCATTTTTGACTGGAAACACTGGATCGTCATCCTGGTTGTCGTGGTACTGGTTTTCGGCACCAAGAAACTGAAAAACCTCGGTACCGACGTCGGCGAATCGATCAAGGGCTTCAAGAAAGCCATGAACGACGACGAAAAACCGGCCGATCCGGCAGCGACCCCGACCCAACCGGTTCCGCCTGTTCAGCCACAGGCCTCGGTGAACCAGCCGCACACCATCGACGTGCAGGCGCAAAAAGTCGAAGAGCCGATCCGCAAAGACGTGTGAGCACTGACTAATGTTTGGTATCAGCTTCTCTGAACTGCTGCTCGTCGGCCTCGTCGCCCTGCTGGTGCTGGGTCCCGAGCGCCTGCCGGGCGCTGCGCGCACCGCTGGCCTGTGGGTCGGGCGTCTGAAGCGCAGCTTCAACGCGATCAAACAGGAAGTTGAACGTGAAATCGGTGCCGACGAGATTCGTCGGCAACTGCACAACGAACACATCCTGTCGCTTGAGCAGGAGGCGCGGAAAATCTTCACGCCGACCCAGCAGGAGCCGACGCCGGTGGAGCATGTGGGAGAGCAGACGATTCAGGCTCCCGCCGCCAGCGTCGCAACACCTGCGGCAGCGGCGGAACCTGCACCCGTTGTTGCAGCCATACCGGTTGAACCTGTCACACCTGCGGCTGCGCCTGTTGCGCCAGCCCCTCATGACCCAACACTGCCGCCGCGAGCCCCATGAGCGATCTTCCTGAAAACGACCAGCACATGCCGCTGGTTTCGCACCTCACCGAGCTGCGTACCCGACTGCTGCGCTGCGTAGCGGCGATTTTCATCATCTTCGCCGGCCTGTTTGCTTTCACCCAGCAGATCTACACCTTCGTTTCGACGCCGCTGCGGGCATACCTGCCAGCCGGCGCGACGATGATCGCCACCGACGTGTCGTCGCCGTTCCTGACGCCGCTGAAACTGACCATGATGGTCTCGCTGTTCCTGGCAATCCCGGTGATCCTGCATCAAATCTGGGGCTTCATCGCGCCAGGCCTGTACAAGCACGAGAAGCGCATTGCCGTGCCGTTGCTGATTTCCAGCATCGCGCTGTTCTACACCGGGATGGCGTTTGCCTATTACCTGGTGTTCCCGCTGATCTTCAAGTTCTTCGCCGCGGCCACCCCGGCCGGGGTGGAGATGATGACCGACATCACCAGCTACCTCGATTTCGTCATGACGCTGTTCTTCGCCTTTGGCGTGGCGTTCGAAATCCCGGTGGCCGTGGTGCTGTTGGTGTGGATC
>NZ_JBGLYV010000173.1:0-7234 GCF_047304225.1 Pseudomonas sp. Pseusp3
CCCCCCCCCCCCCCAAACCCCCCCCCCACCCCCGCGGCGGGGGGGGGGGGCGGCGCGGGCCTGCGGGCCACAAAAAAAAAAAAAAATACCCCCCCCCCCCCCCCCCCCCCCCCCCCCCCCCCCCCCCCCCACAGGGGGATCTTCATTGAGCAGGGTGAAATTACTACTTTAGTACTGGTTTCCCTGTCTATCGTCGCATTCCCAACGTCCCCCGACTGGCATGTAATAGGTCCATAACTATAAGGACCGAACCCATGCCGCGTGCCCGACGTCGCCTGTTGCGCCCTGCTCTCGCCGCCCTGTCGCTGAGCCTGTTGTTGAGTACTGCGCAGGCCGATACCGCGCTGTTCTCTGCCGACGGCTATCGCATTGGCCTGTACCGCAGCCCGACGCCCGAGCAGTTGCAAGGTGCAACCATCGTCGACACCCGCGCCCTGCAGACGCTGCTCAGCCAAAACCCGCGCCCGGTGCTGATCGACGTCTACCGCCGTCAGTGGCTGCAAGGGCAATTCATCGAAGACCAGCCCCATGAAAACCTGCCCGGCAGCCACTGGCTGGCCAATACCGGTGACGGCGACCTGACGCCCGCCTGGCAGGATTACTTTTCCCGCAACCTGAAGTCACTGACGGGCGGCGACCCGACGCAACCGCTGGTCTTCTATTGCCGCTCCGACTGCTGGTTGAGCTGGAACGCGGTCAAACGCGCAGCCATCATGGGCTATAAAACCTTGTATTGGTATCGCGATGGCCTGGACGCCTGGCAAGCGGCCAATCTGCCGGTTTCGCCAGCCAGCCCCGAACCCTTTCCCTGAAGCTTTACGCGTGCGTGTAGTTGCCACACCATAATCAAAATAATGAGGTGAAAGGCCATGTACAAAATTCTGATTGCCGACGATCACCCGCTGTTTCGCGAAGCCATTCACAACGTCATCAGCGACGGTTTTGCCGGCAGCGAAGTGATGGAAACCGCTGACCTGGACAGCGCCCTGGCACTGACCCAGGAACACGACGACCTCGACCTGATCCTGCTCGACCTGAACATGCCCGGCATGCACGGGCTCAATGGCCTGATCAACCTGCGTAACGAAGCGCCGACCATTCCGGTGGTGATTGTCTCCGCCGAGCAGGACAAACAGATCGTGCTGCAAGCCATCACTTACGGTGCCGTGGGTTTTATCACCAAGTCTTCACCCCGCGCACAGATGACCGATGCCATCCAGCAAATCCTCAATGGCAATGTCTACCTGCCCCCGGACATCATCCGCACCGCCAAAAGCAGCACCCAGCGGCGGATGAACGACACCCCGAGCTTCCCACCCGAACTGCTCCAGGCCCTGACCCGCAAGCAATTGCAGGTATTGGAGCGCATGACCAAGGGCGAATCGAACAAGCAGATTGCCTACACCCTGGAAATCGCCGAGACCACGGTCAAGGCCCACGTCTCGGCGATCCTGCGCAAGCTCAACGTGCACAACCGGGTGCAGGCGATCCTGAGTGCCGGGGATATTGATTTCGGGTCATACCTGCGGCGTTGAGTCAGAAAGACCGCTGCGCGCCTTTCGCGAGCAAGCCCGCTCCCACAAAGATTCAGGTGATCCTGTGGGAGCGGGCTTGCTCGCGAAGGGGCCAGCACCGACACCCGGAAAATCAAGGCCTGCCCAACAAATGACTCATCGCCGTCTTCAGCTTCATCGGCCGCACCGGCTTGTGCATCAGGGTGTGGCCCAGTTCACGGATCTGCTGCTTGAGTTCATTGCTGTAGTTGGCCGTGATCATCATCGCCGGGACCGGTGACGCGCGCCGGGCATTGATCCGGGCGACGGCGTCGACTCCGTTGCGGTCGTTGTCCAGGTGGTAATCGGCTATCAGCAAGTCGGCCTCGGCGTGGTAGTTGTCCACTTGCCGCGCCAGATCTTCCTCTGACAGCGCTGTCACCACCCGACACCCCCATCCCTCCAGCAAGGTGCGCATGCCGGCACAGATGGTCGCATCGTTGTCCAGCACCCATATCCGGGCACCGCGCAGGCGTTCAAGCATCGGCTCGCTCATCGGCAATGTCGGCGGCGGTTTCGGCGCAGTGGCGCTCAGCGGTACTTCGACCGAGAACATCGAGCCCCGACCCGGCCACGAGCGCACATGAATGCGATGCCCGAGGATGCCGGCAATTTTCTCGACAATCGCCAGGCCCAGGCCCAGGCCGCGATCCTGATCGGGTCGCTGCACATCGCCGCGCTTGAACTCCTGGAAAATCTCCTCCAGGCGATGCTCGGCAATGCCCATGCCGCTGTCCCAGACTTCGATCGTCAGGCACTGATGATGCCGCCTGCAACCCAGCACCACGCGACCACTGCAGGTATAGCGAATCGCATTGCTCAGCAGGTTGCGCAGAATGCGCGCCAGCAACTGGATGTCGCTGCACACCAGCGCCGAACAACCGATGAAGTGCAGTTGCAGGCCTTCACTGCGCGCCACCTGGGTGTATTCGGCGGCCAGGTTGTCCAGCAGTTCGCTGAGGGCGAACGGCGCGACGTCGGCCTTGATCACCCCCGCATCGAGCTTGGAAATATCCACCAGGGTGCCCAGCAGGTTTTCCACGTCTTCCAGGGAATTGCTCACGTTGCGCACCAGGATCTCGCTGGACATCGGCTCGCGCCGTTCCAGCAAGGCACTGGTAAACAGTCGCGCGGCATTCAACGGTTGCAGCAGGTCATGGCTGACGGCCGCGAGGAACTTGGTTTTCGACAGGTTGGCCTGCTCGGCTTCCTGCTTGGCCTCGCGCAAGCGTGACTCGACCAGGCGGCGCTCATCGATCTCACGCAGCAACTGATCGTTGAGGGTGGTCAATTCCGCCGTGCGCTCGCGTACCCGCAGCTCAAGGTTCTGATAAGCCTGATGCAGCGCCTCGGCGGTGCGACGGCGTTCGGTAATGTCACGGATCAGCACGAAAATCCCCACCACCTCGCCACTGGCCAGGCGGTTGGGCACATAGGAGCGCAGCATGTAGCGCTCCTGGTCGTTGACGTTGGTTTCGGCGAACTCGAAGGTCACGCTCTCGCCCGCCAGCGCCCTGGCCACGTAGGGTTCCAGCCGCTGGTAATGCTGTTCGCTGTGCACTTCGCGCAGACTCTGGCCGAGCATCACGCCCCGGGGCCAGCAGTACCACTCTTCGTAGACCTTGTTGGTGAACTCGTAGACCAGATCGGCATTGAGGTAGGCAATCAATGCCGGCACGTGATCGGTGATCAGGCGAATCCAGTGTTCGCTTTCACTCAGCGCCTCGGCGTGCTGGTAGCGTTCGGTAATGTCGGTGAAGGTGTTGACGAAACCGCCGGTGGGCAAAGGATGGGTGCGGATTTCCAGGACCCGGCCATCGTACAGGCGCTGCTCGCATTCCCTGACCGGTCGGCCGTTGCCATCGCGACTGGCCGGGGTCAGCAGGTTCAACTCGCTGTCGGCGATCACCTCGGCAAACGGGCGATGGGCAGCCACCGGCGCCAGGCCGCTCAACTCCAGGAAACGCCGGTTCCACAGCTCCAGAATGCCCTCGGCGTTGACCATTGCCACCCCTTGGGACAGGTTGTCGACCGCCCGTTGCAACAGATGCGACTTCTGCGCCACCGCCTGCTCACGGCGCACGGTTTCGCTGAGTTTGACGTCGGTAATGTCGGTGAACAGAATCACCCGCCCACCTTCCTGGGTCGGCCGCTCGCTGACCTGCAGCCAGCGCCCGTCCTGCAGGCGGTAAAGCAGGTTTTCGTCGGCATGCCCGCGTGGCTCTTCGGTGAACAGGCCGTTGTTCATCATCAGGCGCTTGACCTCGGTCAGGCGCATGCCGGCGTTGATGCGCATCCGACTGCTGCTCCAGAACGCCTTGAAGCGACTGTTGAACAGCACGATGCGCTGCTCGGCGTCGAACAGGACGAAGGCGTCGGAAATGCTTTCGATGGCATCGATCAGGTGTTGATGCGCCGTTTCCGCGCGCAGGCGGGCTTCGCTGAGCAAATGATTACCAGCCTTGAGTTCCGCCATGGCCTGGTTCAGGGCATCGGTGCGTTCGCGCACTTGCTCGGCCAGCACCACCGAATGCTGGAATGCGGCGTACGGATCGTTGCCGCGGGTCACCCCGGACTCGACCCGTTCGATCAGCGCGCCGTTGATGCGCTGCAGTTTATGGTTTTCGAGGCGCAGCCTGGCCAGTTCGGCCTGCAGCTCAGCGATGTCCTGGGGCACGGCCACGGGCAATGGCAACGCCGGTGAAGGTCTGGTTGATGTGCATGCCATTGAACTGTTCTCCATAGGTGTTGAAACCCATCACCCGTTGCTCACGCAAAAACGTGCCGATCCGGTCAAGACTGCCGTCGTCTTCGAGTTCCAGACGCCGCAGGAAACAGTCGCAACCGATGGTCAGCAGCAAATCACCCAGGCGCTCCTGCAACCCCTCGAACAGGCTCTGCAGGTTCGGCAGCATCGGGCCCGGGGTCATCGCGGTGAGGACGATGCCGTTTTCCACGGCGCAGTAGAAACTCAGGCTCAGGTCCGGATGCACCTGCTGGATGGCCCGCACGTAGTACTGCTGGTTGATTCGCACCGCCAGCGGGTGCGCGGCGAAGACCCGGTGATCAAGCTGCGCCACCGGCACGCCGATGTGCCGGGCGTACTCGGCGGCTGCCGGCTCGGCATTGAGTTCGAAGACCCGGCGCAAGGTGCTGTCGGCCCCGGTGACCACCAGCTTCTCGGCGCGGGGCAACACGTGGTGGGTGGTGAACACTTCGAAATCCAGCCAGGTATTGACCAGCACCACGACGGCCGCGCCGCTGTGAAACTCGCCATCGAAGTACACATGGGTATGGGTCAGGTAGTTATCGTCGCCGGCCGAGCCGCCGAAATGCGGAATGTCGCCCAATGCCGCGCTCAAGGCCGCCAGGACCATTTCTTCGCGGCTGGACAGGCCATCGAGCAAGGTCAGGGCAAAGCTGTTGCCCTTGATCGGGGCCAGGGTGTTGCTGCGACAGCCACTGACCAGGCGCTCGACCATTTGCTGGGCGTCGATCAGGCTGAAGTGCTCCATCTGGTCGATCAGCTCGATCGCGATGGAAAAGTGCCGGTGATCGAAGCCCACCGCCGTCACGCAATTGCGCCCGTAGCCCAGCGGGGTGATCTCCCCGGCGCTGGTGCAGCCCACCAGGCGAATGCCGCCGAAGCTTTGCTGCAAGGCCTGGCCCAGTGCCTGCAAGTCGTACTCGGCGGAACAGAAGAACAGCACGAACCCCAGGTGCGGATGCAACAACTGTCCTGCCAGTTCCTGCGCGACCTGCCGGGCATCGGTGGCCTGGGACATTGCACTGACGACGCCTTCGCTCTGCTGCATCCTTACCTCCCGCTGGTGCGTGTGTATGAGGTACGAGTGTACGAAGTCTGTGGGGGGCGACGAATGCTACTTGGGTAGCGGGTAGCCGCTTCGATGGGATGAGACGGTTGGCGACCCTCGCCGCGATGCGCACGGCCAGGGCCACCTCCCGGGTTTACCAGGTCAGCACCGCGCCCACGGCAAAGGTGTCGGTGTCTTCATTCTGGGCACTGGTGTCGTGGCCGTTGATTTCGAACTGGTTGTACTCGGCCACCAGCTTGAGGTTGTCGTTCACGTCATGGAACAACGCGATGCCGCGGGTCTCGTAGTCCGCGCCGCTGCCGACCACGCCGTTGCCATCGTCATTGGTCTTGCCGTAGGACAAGGCCAGGCGGTTCTTGCCCAGTTTGTAGGAGCCCTGCAACAGGTATCCGTCGCTGTCGACATTGCGCAGGGTCGGCTCGCCGGCATTGTTGGTGAAAAACGGGTTGATGCCCTTGGCCTGGAAACCCGACCCGGTGAGGGACAAGCCGCCCATCTTCGCCTGTACACCATAACCGACACCCTTGGAGGTGACGGTCTCGACTGTGGAATCAGTGTTGTCCGAGGTCTGGTAGCTGCCGTTGACCCAGCTGTAGATCTTTGCCCCGGCCAGGTCGAACTGATAGGTGATTTCGCTCTCGGTACGCGGGTTTTCCTGATAGGCCTTGCCCGTCGGGCTGCTGTCGTTGGTGTCCACCGGGTCCATGATGCCTACCGCCACACGCAGGCCGTCCATCACCGGGGTGCGATAGGTTATCTGCGAGGTCGGGAACGGATACGGGTAACCGGTGCCGATGTTGCCGAACGACACCCCGCCGCCATCCACCAGCCCCAGCGTATCGCTGACCTGACCGTAACCGGCGAGCATTTCGTCGAGCAGGATGTTGGAGCGGGCGAACAGCCCGAAGTCTTTGCCGATCAGCACTTCGCCCCATTCCGGGTTGGCTACGGTGCCATAGAACTGCCGCACATCGATGGCTGTGTCGGTGCCGTTGGTTTGGCTGTCGTTGATGGTGACCCAGAACGAGGCGCGGGCGCCGAGCTTGAGATCGTCTACCTGCTTGCCCATGTTGAACCCCAGGTAGTTGGGCAAAAAGCCCATCTTTACCCGCGACTGCCGACGGTCGAACTGCTCGCCGGCCCGGTCGACATCACTGTTCACGTAAAAGGCGTTGATGTAGCCGTCGGTGGAGAACGTCGTCTGGTCCTTGTCGTACAGCATGATTTCCGCCTTGGCCACCGGGCTCAGGCCAAGGGCAGACAGGCTGGCGATGAAGGCTGGCAGAAAACGATGCGTGAAGTTCTTATTGTTGTGCATGGCGCGCTCCGAAACGGGGACTGAGTGTCGGAGGCGATTATCGAAACCTGACCGGCGGCGCCATACGCTGCCTTGGGGGTGGTTTTCAGCTGCTTTGGACTGGACGGCGGTGCGTGACCACTATGGCGTACGACCGCTGGTCGGCGAGGCTCGCAACTTAGGGTGTAGGCCTGCGGACCTGATTGGAGTCCGCAGGAACCGGTACCGGTCAGGCGTTGGCTTTGAACAGCATGTAAGCGGCGACCACCACGCAGATGCTGGCGAACCCGACCTGCAACCCCCGCGCCGGTACCCGCGCGCACAGCTTGCGGCCAACGATCATGCCGGCGATGCTGGCGCCGATGAAAGCGGCACCGACGCCGTCAATGCGCACGCCGGCATGGAACGCGCCAATCACCCCGATGGCGGAAATCAGGCTGATCACCATCAGCGAGGTGGCGACAATCCCGCGCATTTGCACATCGGTCAGTTGCTTGAATGCCGGGACGATCAGAAAGCCGCCGCCCACCCCCAGCAACCCCGACACC
>NZ_JBGLYV010000174.1:0-7229 GCF_047304225.1 Pseudomonas sp. Pseusp3
CGGTCAGCCTGCACGGCACCGGTGGCGCCTGGCTGATCGCCCATGCCGATGCCGACGCCCAGCGCTTTGCCGCGGTGGTGCGCAACTCCCTGGACCGCAAGGTCTGCAACACCCTGAACGTCTGCCTGATTCACCGCGACCGCGCCGCTGAACTGGTGCCGCTGTTCCTCGATGCACTCAAGCAGGCCGGCACCGCACGGGGCCAGGGTTGCAAGCTGCACATCGTTGAAGGCTGCGAGTCGTACCTGCCGCCAGACTGGCTGGCGGCAACGGTCAAGGTGTACCGCGCCGAAGGCTATCAGACCGAGGCGCAGGCCGAACCGTTGCCGGAAGCTCAATTGGGTCGTGAATGGGAGTGGGAGGAAACCCCGGAAGTCAGCCTGAAAATCGTTGACGACCTGGACAGCGCCATCGCCTTGTTCAACCGCTACAGCCCGCAATTCACGGTGTCGTTGATCAGTGAAAATGCAGAGGCGCAGGAGCACTTCTACAACGCGGTCAACGCGCCTTTTGTCGGCAATGGCATCACCCGTTGGGTCGACGGCCAGTACGCGTTGAACAAGCCGGAACTGGGTCTTTCGAACTGGGAGAGCGGGCGCCTGTTTGCTCGCAGTGCGATTCTCTCGGGTGATGGTGTGTTCACCATTCGTAGCCGCATGACCCAGATCGACCTGGGCGTCAAACGCTGAGCCGGAACAATCAGTGACCGCTGCAAGGGCGGTCACTTTCTTCAACGATCGGCGGCGCTGATCAAGCGGCCTTGATCACTTTGGCCGATACGGCACAAGTGCCTGGGTATTCGACCAGCGACAGGAAGCTTCGGCTGTCGGCATCCAGCGCGTCGATCGAACCGGTCTCGATGTCGTACACCCAGCCATGCAGGTTCAACAGGCCTTTTTCCTGGGCCAGTCGCACGCTCGGGTGTGTCTGGATGTTGGCCAGTTGGGCGATGACGTTTTCCCGAACCATCGAACTGACCTTGGCCGCTTCACTGGCGTGTGGCCGGGCTTCGTTGATCACTTTCGCCGACTCGGCGTGTTGCAGCCAGCCGCTGACGGCGGGCAGGTGGTCCATGCATTTGCACTTGGCCACCGCCGTCATGGCACCGCAGTCCGAATGGCCGCAAATCACGATATCGGTCACGCCGAGCACAGCGACGGCATATTCGACCGTGGCCGACACACCACCCGGATGCGGGCTGTAGGACGGCACGATGTTGCCGGCGTTACGGATCACGAACAGTTCACCGGGCTCTTGCTGGGTCAGCAGTTCCGGCACGACACGACTGTCGGAACAGGTGATGAACAGCGTGCCTGGATGTTGGGTGGTGGCCAGGTGTTTGAACAGGTCGGTGCGTTGCGGAAAGGCTTCTTTCTGGAACTTCAAGAAACCGTCGATGAGCGCTTGCATGATCGCTTCCTCATGGCTGGGCAGGGTTCGGCCCGCACGGGGCGTGCGGGCCGCTATCAACTTAGAAAGGACGCAGGGGCAGGAACTTGCCGTCGAGGGTGATGACTGCGCGGGAGCCGCCTTCCGGGTCTTCTACTTTTTTCATGTCGAGCTTGAAGTTGATCGCGCTGATGATGCCGTCGCCGAACTGCTCATGAACCAGGGCTTTGAGGGTGGTGCCGTAGATCTGGATCATTTCGTAGAAGCGGTAGATGGTCGGGTCGGTCGGCACACCCGAGAGGCTGCCGCGCAGCGGGATGATCTGCAGCCGGGCCACGGCGTCGGCGTCCAGTTCAAGTTTGTCGCCGACTACTTTGGCCGCGCTTTCCGGCAGCGGATGTTGGCCGAGCAGGGCAGCGGTGACGTAGGCCAGGCTCAATCCGGTGCCGTCGGCCAGGTCCTGCCACGACAGGTTTTTGCGCGCCTTGGCGTCAAGGACAGAAGTGGTCAGGGCCAGGCTTGGGTCGTTGTAGGCATGGGACTGTTGCATGGTGATTCTCCTATCGGAAGGGATGTTGCTTGGGTGTGGGGCCATCTTCTGCCGATCCATCCATAGCGTCCAAGACCGATATACAATGCTAGCCATAAGTACTGCCTATAGATGGAGAATCCCATGTTGCTTCGACATTTGCGTTACCTGCTGGCGGTGGCCGACCACGGTGGTTTCACGCGCGCTGCCGAAGTGCTGCATGTGTCCCAGCCGACCTTGTCGCAGCAGATCCGCCAACTGGAAGACTCCCTGGGCGTGAGCCTGTTCGACCGCACCTCGCGCACGGTCAAGCCGACCGATGCCGGCCAGGCTTACATTGAATGCGCGCGGCGGGTATTGGTGGAGCTGGAAGCGGGCAAGCGTGCGTTGCACGACGTGAAGGATTTGTCCCGCGGGACCTTGCGCCTAGCCATGACGCCGACCTTCATGGCCTATCTGGTAGGGCCGCTGGTGCGCGACTACGTGGCGCGTTACCCGAACATCCACCTGGAGATTTTCGAGTTGTCGATGGACGGGATAGAGGCCGGGCTGGCGGATGATTCGCTGGATATCGCGATTGCGTTCGATCAGGTGAGAAGCACCGACATCGAATCGATCCCGGCCTTTACCGAAACCCTGGGGTTGATGGTCGGGCGCGATCATCCGCTTTACGAACATCAGGACCCGTTGTCTGCTGCAGAGGTGGCTCAGCTTGAGTTTGCGCTGCTGACCCCGGACTACATCACCCGTACGTGCATCGACGAGTATTTCGCTCAGGTGCAGATCACGCCCAAAGTGGCGATTGAAGTGAACTCGGTCAACACGCTGCTGGAAGTCATCCGGCATTCCTCCATCGCCACCATCCTGCCGGAACCCATCGCCACGCAGGATCGGGCATTGCGCAAACTGTCGATGCTGGGCGCAGCACCTGAGCGCGGGGCCGCGTTGCTTCGGCGCAAGAACAACTACCACAGTGCGGCGTCACTGGCGTTTGTGGATCTGGTGTTGGGGGCTGATTTTTCCTAACGACGACTAAACCCTGTAGGAGCCGGCTTGCCGGCGATGGACTCAAGTGCGCCGCTTTTATCCGGGTTACACGCGTTATCGTTAACGACTATCGCTGGCAAGCCAGCTCCTACAAGAGGGCGTGTCCTGGACGAAAAAAAGGCCTGCTCTTTTTGGGAGCAGGCCTTTTTATTTATAAGTCAGTAATGACTCATTTCAATCAGTAGAACCGGTCAATCACCCGAACTTCGTTCTGATTCTGCATCGAGGCCCAGGCCTGTTTCAGAGTTTGCAGAACACTACCGATGAAGTCCTTGTCGGCTGCGGCTTTCTTGCCGACATAGCCCTGGCCGCGACGGTACATCTTCAGTCGGGCGAGCAGGTTCTGGTTGTTCTGGTCGAACTCTGCTTCATGGGCGTGCGGCGACAGGCAGTCGATATGCACCTGGCCACACTTGCTGATCCAGAGAATATGGCTGTCGTGGCTGTCTTTTTTTGCCGCGAACATACGAGCCAGTTCATCGATAGTTGGTTGATTGTTCAGATTCATCATAAAGCCCCTTGACCAATTGGTGATCTTTCAAAGTTGATTCGCTAATACAGGTAGCCCATCGGTTAGTTGATCCCTGGCACCGAAACCAGGACGTCAGCGTTCGACCGCCTTATCGGGCGGGGTCCTGCGTCTGTTGCATGTAGTCGTGTTGAATAACTGCTACGCAATAGCGTCACAACGAAGAGAAGCGGCGAAAACCTTAAGGCCACTGCCGACGTTTTCAGGGTCGACCACAAGCTTCATGAGGATTGCTCGCCAAGACTTCTCGCCCTTGTACTGGACGTTCAGGCCAGGTCAGCTTCTTCAATCTGCCTTGTGGGCAGCGTGTATCCGGGAAAAACAGCTCGGCGGTCAGACGAGCTTGCTCAAACGTGTTGCCTGTACTCCCGATCGGGGAGACGTCTGCATCATGCAAGGGCAAATCGGAGGCGTCAACGGTTTTGTAGTGATTATTTTTAGTCACTACATATTGTCCTACAAAGCCGTTGGGAATTAGCACGGGGAGTCGAGTGTGTGCCGGTCAGGGCGACTGGGGCGGACACTGAAAGCGGTAAAAAGTGCAGGGATGGCGGTCAACCACCTGCTGATGCAAGGTGAGCCCGCCAATGTCGAGCCCTGGCATGACGGCTGCCCAGAACAGCCGTGCCGGCTGATTGGCCTCGATATGGAAAATCTGCCATTGACCGGGGAATTGACTCAAGAGGGTGGACACGACAAACCGGGCGGCACCCTGGCCACGAAAGCGTCGGCTGACGAACAGATAACCGATGTTGTATTCGGCGCCGGGTAGATGGGTCTGGTTATCCACGGTCACGAAGCCGGCCAGTTCTGCGTCGACCTTGATCAGGAAGGGGCGGGTGGCCGGGTTTCGCCAGTAGTCCGACATCGGCTGGATGTTGAAGAAACCGTAGTCACCCAGTTTCAGCGGTAACCATTCGCTGAAATCGTAGGTATAGAACTGCATCAGGTTTTCGATGGTTTCCAGCTCATCGCGCTGGGCGGCGTGCAGTTCTATCGAAGACATGTGAAGCGGCTCCTGACAGATCACGGGACAGGGTTGATTATGACCGGCGCCACAGGGTTCTGTGTCAGGTTTGAGTTTTGCCGGCCGGTTTTGCCCTGCGTTGGGTGCCGCCCGGCTTGCGCTGGGTGCTCTTGCGTTTCTTTTTCCATGGGGCTGCGGCGCGCCCGGCGGGCGGTGGACCGCTGATGGTCAGGCTCAGCCCGGAGCAGCGACTGACCTGTTTGCTCATCCACGCCGCCTGTTTGGTGACGAACTCTTCCAGGCTCATTTCCCCGCTTTGCACCATGTCCAGGGCCTGTTCCCAGATCGCCGTGGTGCCCGGATCGGCGATGGCCCGGGGCACGGCGTCGATCAGGCTGAACGCGGCCGGTGTAGCGGCCAGGGCCTTGCCGTTCTTGACCAGATAACCACGGTCGAGCAGGCCCTGGATGATCGACGCGCGGGTCGCTTCGGTGCCGATGCCGGTGGTGTCCTTGAGCTTTTGCTTGAGCAGCGGGTCTTCCACCAGTTTGGCGACATTCTTCATGGCCTTGATCAGGTCGCCTTCCGTGAACGGTTTCGGCGGTTGCGTCCAGAGGTCCTTGAGTTGCACGCCGGCCACTGCGCAATCGATGCCTTCGGCCAGGTTGGGCAGTGTCTGCGGCGCGGGAGCTTCGCGGCCCCTGGCCGGCGCCAGCGCTTCGGGCAGGGCGCGTTTCCAACCCGGCTCGATGATCTGCTTGCCCACTGCGCGCAGGGCTTCGCCGGCACAATCGAAGTCGGCCTGGGTGCGGTCGTATTCGTGATTGGGCAGGAACTGCGCCAGATAGCGGGCGCGGATCAGGGTGTAGACCGCACGCTGCTTGCCCGCCAGCTTGTCGAGGTTCTTCGCCGCAGCGGTGGGGATGATGCCGTGGTGAGCGCTGACCTTGGCATCGTTCCAGGCCCGTGAGCGCCGTTGCGGATCGAGGTGATCGTGCAAGGCGTTCAACGCCGGATCGGCCTGGCGCAATGCAGCCAGGATGGCCGGTGCCTCGCTGTGCTGACTGAGGGGCAGGTAGCCGCAATCACTGCGCGGATAGGTGATGACTTTGTAGGTCTCGTACAGCGCCTGGGCGATGTCCAGGGTTTCCTGGGCGCCGAGGCCGAGCTTCTTCGAACAGACCTCCTGCAGGGTGCCCAGATCGAACGGCAGCGGGGCCACTTCGCGCATCCGCTCGGTGCGCAGCTTGATCACCCGCGCACTGGCCGCGCCACTCATGGCGGCCGCCGCTTGTTGTGCCAGCGCCTGATTCAGGCAGCGGTCCTGATCGTCACAAACCGCGGATGCCGCGCGCCATTGCGCCGTGAACGCGGTGCCATTGTGCAGCAGCTGCACATCGATGGCCCAATAGGGGACGGGCACAAAGTCGGCGATGCTGCGATCGCGATCCACCACCAGGCGCAAGGTCGGCGTTTGCACCCGGCCGACCGGCAACACGCCTTGATAGCCGGACTGGCGCCCCAGCAGGGTGAACAGCCGGCTCATGTTCATGCCGATCAGCCAGTCGGCCCGGGAACGCCCCAGGGCCGAGTGATAGAGGCTGAAGGTTTCGTTCCCCGGTTTAAGTGCCGCGAGGGCCTTGCGGATTGACGCATCGTCCAGCGCCGACAACCAGAGGCGGCGGATCGGTCCGCGATAGCGGCAATGCTCCACCAGTTCCCGGGCGATCATCTCGCCCTCGCGGTCGGCGTCCGTGGCAATGATCAGTTCGGAAGCTTCACCGAGCAGGCGCTTGACCGCCTTGTACTGGCTGGCGGTGCGCGGCTTGACGGTCATTTTCCACTTTTCCGGAATGATCGGCAGGTCGGCCAGCACCCAGCGCTTGTAGCGTGCGTCGTAGGCATCCGGCGGTGCGGTTTCCAGCAGGTGGCCGATGCACCAGGTCACCGTGACGTCTGTTCCCAGCCAGCAGCCATCGCCCCGGCGTTTAGCGCCGAGGACCGCCGCAATGTCTTTGGCCTGGGAAGGTTTTTCACAGAGGTACAGCCGCATAACCACCATCGTCGATCTATGTGCCAGAGGTGCACAGAATGGCGGTTGATGGACGATCGGGCAATCTTTATCTGTATGGATGTACAGTTTTGTGTGTCGCGACGACTGCCTTGCTCCCGTTCGGCTGCGAAGCAGTTGCATGGGTGAAACTTGGGTTATACCTGATAAATCGTGGTCTCAGGTTTTGGGGTTGCTGCGCAGCCCATCGCGGGCAAGTCACGCTCCCACATTGATTTGCAGGTCCATCACCGTCATGAGGAACGTATTCCATGAAAAGCTCCGGTCCTAGTCCTGTCATCACCATCGCCGAGCAGCCCGGCTGTCTTTTGGTGAAGTTCCACGGAATCCAGGTGGCCGCATCCTCGCGCGCGCTGGTGTTGCTGGAGGCCAATTACCCGCCGGTGTACTACGTGCCGCGAGAGGACATCGACGAGAAGTATTTCGCCCGCACTGATCACACCAGTTATTGCCCGTACAAGGGTGATGCCAGTTATTTCAATTTGCAGGTCCCGGGTCATGAGGGCGCCAACGCGGTGTGGAGCTACGAGAATCCCAAGGTCTCCGTCAGGCAGATTCAGGAGTACATGGCTTTCTATCCGGATCAAGTGAAATTCGAGGTCATCGAACTCGACGAGTGATTGTCGTTTTCGCTGCGACAAAGAAGCCACGATCTACTGGCCTCCTGTGGGAGCGAGCAAGCTCGCTCCCACAGGAG
>NZ_JBGLYV010000175.1:0-7148 GCF_047304225.1 Pseudomonas sp. Pseusp3
GGGGGGGGGGCGCCGCCCCCCGCCCCCCCCCCCCCCCAACCCCCCCCCCCCCCCCCCCCCGCCCCCCCCCCCCCCCCCCCCCCCCCTCCCACAGGTTTTGTGTGTGCCGTGATGACCGAGTCAGACCACCCGCGCCGGATGCTGCTGGCGCGGGTCGCCGAGCATGGCGCGGTGGGACGGTGGCTGGCGGCCTTCGGCTTCGCTGATGCCGTAGCCGGGGGCGATTTCGGCGGTGATCAGGGTCTGCCCGGATAACGCCATCAACTGCGGATCATTGAGCAAGGCATGAATCACCCGCCCATTGAATTGCGGGGTTTCAGCGTGGGCCAGAAACGCCTGGTACTGCTCGCCATGCTGTTCGCCGGCAATCTTCGTGCGTTCGGTCAGTTGCGGGCCGAGCCACAGCGACAACGCCGCCACGCCCTGCCCTTCGAAATCGATCGCCATGTCGGCCGCCAGCTTGTCGACTCCGGCCTTTTGCGCGCCGTACGCCGGGCCGTGCATGTAGCAGCCGGCGCCGAATGACGAAGTGAAGCAAATCAGGCCTTGAGCACTTTTCAGCAACAGCGGTGCCGCGTAGTAGCTGGCGATGTAGGCCGAGCGCAGACCGACGTCGAGAATGCGCGCCAGCTCCAGCGGCTTGGCCCAGAACGGTCCTGGCTCGATCAACTGGTCATGAATGAACGCGGCGTTGTTCACCAGCAAATCCAGATGCCCGCATTCCTGCTCGACTCTCTCGAACAGCGCCCGGACCTGCGTGTCATCGGCGTGATCACAGACCACCGCGATACCGTGCCCTCCGGCAGCGGTGATCGCGGCGGCGGTGTCCTCCAGCGAACCGCGCAAGGCATGCCCATACAAATTCGACCCGCCCTGCGCCGGAGCACGACCGGTGACATACACCGTCATGCCCGCCGCCCCCAGGGCCAGGGCAATGCCCTGCCCCACTCCGCGACTGGCGCCGGTGACTACGGCTATCTGTGAACGCTGGCTGTTCATTCAACACTCCCGAACAAGGTTTTCGCTGAAGCGATTTCGCTATGGCGCTTGATGTGATTGGCCGCCAGGTAACCGAAGGTCATGGCCGGGCCTATGGTCGAACCGGCACCCGGATAGGTGCGGCCCATCATCGAGGCGGCGCTGTTGCCGATGGCGTACAGGCCGTTGATCGCTTGCCCGTCCTCGTGCAACACGCGGGCGTGCACGTCGGTCAGCAGGCCACCCTTGGTGCCGATGTCGCCGGCGTCGATGCGCACGGCGTAGAACGGCCCCTTGAGCAACGGTGCCAGGCACGGATTGGGTTGCACGTTCGGGTCGCCGTAATAGCGGTCGAACAGTGATTCGCCCTTGTGGAAGTCCTCGTCGACGCCCTGCACGGCCATGCCGTTGAATCGCTGCACGGTGCGGACCAGCCCGGCGCCGTCGACGCCGATTTTCGTCGCCAGCTGTTCCAGGCTCGACGCCTTGTGGAAATAGTCGCGCAGGTGCTCGGGCAATTGCCAATCGCGCTGGGCATAACCCGGCAGCAAGGCACCGCACGGGTACTTGCGTCGAAATTCGGCGTCGAACACCATCCAGCACGGCACGCTCGCGGCGCCCTCGCGATTGTTGGCGTACATCGCATAAACGATATCGGTATAGGGCGCGGCTTCGTTGACGAAACGCTCCCCCGCCGCATTGACCATCACGCACCCGGGCAAGGTGCGTTCGACAAACAATGCACGCTGCTTTTCTTCGCCCTTGACGTAAGTAGTCGGCGCCCACCAGCTGTGTTCCATCAACGCGGTCCGTGCACCGATGGCCTGGCCGGCGCGAATGCCGTCACCGGTATTGTTGGGCGGCGTGGCACTCCAGTTGGCCTGGGACGGCTGTGGCAAGTACTGCTCACGCATCGCCTGATTGCGCTCGAAACCACCGGCGGCGATGATCACCCCGTAGCGCGCCTTGACGTTGAGCAACTGGCCGTTGCGATTGACCCGCGCCCCACCGACCCGGTCGCCGACCAGCAACAGCTCTTCGAGTGCACAGTTGAGCCACAGCGATTTGCCGCGATCCTGCAACGAGCAGCGCAAGGCACCGATCAAGGCATTGCCCAGGGTCAGGAAGCGGTCGCGGCGCGACAAGCGCCGGCCCTCACGGTCACGCCAGTAGCGCCACATCACCCGCAGGGTCAGGCGCAACCAGCCGGGGCCACGACACAGCAGCACTTGCGCCTCTTTCATGGTCATCGCCATGCGCCCCATCATCAGGGTGCCGGGGGACGGCGCCCGCATGCGCAAGAATTCTTCGCCCAGTTCGGCGGCGTCAAACGGTTGCGGATCCATCGAGCGATAACCCGGTTTGCCGCCTTCGACTTCCGGGTAGTAATCGGCGTAGCGAGGTTGCGCCTCGAAGCGCACGCGGGTGTGCTTTTCCAGGTATTCGACCATCTCCCGACCGTGCTCGACATAGGCTTCGATGCGCCCGTCGTCGATCTCGCCATGGGTCACGGCGCGGATGTAGGCAATCGCTTCGGCCGCCGAATCACTGCCGCCGAGGGCCTTGATCCGGTGGTTGTCCGGGATCCAGATGCCGCCACCGGATACCGCCGACGTGCCGCCGTACTCGCCGCTCTTTTCGATCAGCAGCGCATTCAGGCCCAGGTCATGGGCGCGCAGCGCAGCGGTCATGCCCCCGGCTCCCGAGCCAATCACCAACACATCACAGCACTCGTCCCATTTGATCCCGGCAGCGTTCATGCGATCACCCTTGTTCAGCGCCCATCAGGCAGAAACCGCCACCGCCGGATCTTCGCCCGGTGCAGTCGGTCTCGGGATTGTTCGCCGCGCGCGCCGGGTGTTCATCGTCCGATGGGACTAAGGCGAACACCGCAACTACCCCCTGCAAATCGCGTAGTCCGCTTGGACGATGTTGCGCGCAAGTCGTGACTCCATAGTCGCCCACAGCACCAATCACCCCCTTGAAATGAAGGTCGGGCAGGTCTGACCTGGGCCATGAGGACGACATGATAAAAACAATAATCGCCCCACCAACACAGCACCCTCGCGTACAGCTGGCTTTGCTGTTGCTGGCTGGCGGGCTAAGCGCTCACGTTAACGCCATGAGCTTTCAGCCAAGCGAAGACTTGAGCATCGACTGGGACACCACACTGACGTACAGCCTCGCCTGGCGGACCGAGTCGCGCGATCACAAACTGACCGCCAATACCAACGCCAACGACGGCGACAACGCGTTCGACAAAGGCAGCCTGATCAACAACCGCAGCGGCTTTCTCACCGAAGCCAACATCAAGTGGCAAGACGATTACGGCGTGTTCGTCCGGGCGACGGGCTTCTACGACAACGTTTACGATCATGACAACGACAACACCACCGGTACCTCGAACTGCTTTGCCGGCGGCCATTGCAGCCAGCCCGACCGTTTCCCCCAGGACACCATCGACCAGCATCGCAATGAACTGCGCATGCTCGACTACTACGCCTATGGCACGTGGGACGTGAGCGGCCACGCCCTCAACGCGCGCCTGGGTAACCAGGTGGTGAGCTGGGGTGAGAGCCTGTTCTACCCGGGTATTTCCGCGGCCCAGAGCCCGGTGGACGCGACCAAGGCGACCACCCCGGGCGTCGAGGTCAAGGAAATCCTGCTGCCGGTCGGCCAGCTGTTCACCCAGTTCGCCCTGACCGAAAGCCTGGGTATCCAGGCCTACTACCAATACAAGTGGGAAAAGACCGAGCTGTTCGGCGTGGGTAGTTACTTCTCCACCACCGACTTCATCGACGAGGGTGGTTTCAACGACGCCTCCGGTTTCGTCACCCGCCTCAAGGACGACAAACCGAGCGACAGCGGCCAATACGGTCTGGCCTTCACCTACGCCGCCGAGTCGCTGAACAACACCGAGTTCGGCATCTACTACTCGCGTTACCACGACAAGACCCCGTCGCTGGACTTCGCCTCGACCCTGGGCCGCTACCAGGTGCGCTACTTCGACAACATCGACCTGTTCGGTGCGAGCTTCGCCACCGTGCTGGGCGACGTCAGCTGGTCCGGTGAAGTCAGCTACCGCGATGGTACGCCGGTGATGGTCAACAACGGTTTCTCCAGCCCTGTGCGTGGCAAAACCGTGCAGGCGCAAACGTCGATGATCTACGTGCTCGGCCCGACGTCCTGGGCGGACAACACCACCCTGACCGGCGAGCTGGTCTACAACACCGTGATCAGCAACGACAAGTCGCAGCCGGTAGCCCTGGCGCCGGGCTTCTCGCTGCCGGGCACCGACAGCCTGGTCTATGACCGCGATGCCTGGGGCTACACGGTGCAGGCGAACTTTGACTACAACGACGTGTTCAGCGGCTGGGACATGTCGGTGCCTGTCACCTTCAGCGCCGCTGCCCATGGTGACAGTTCGATGGTCGGCTCGATCAACGCTGGCCAGAACGATAACCGCGCCAGCATCGGCAGCTCGTGGCGCTACCTCGGCAACTTCACCGTCGAGGCTCGCTACAACGCCTACCTCGGCAACGCCAACAACAGCCCGTTGGCCGACCGCGACAACGTCGCGCTCAACTTCAAGTACCGGTTCTGATTCCCCAATCGGAGGAGCACAGCATGTCCAGATTCACCCAAACATTATTGAGCACTGCGCTGACCGTCGGCCTGCTCGGCAGTGGCCTGGCCTACGCCAAGGTCAGCCCCGAAGAAGCCGCCCGCCTGGGCCAGGACCTGACCCCGATGGGTGCCGAAAAAGCCGGCAACGCCGACGGCAGCATCCCGGCCTGGTCGGGCAAATGGCGCGGCCTGCCACCAGGACTCAAATACGCCGGCCCCGGCACGCCGTACCCGGACCCGTACGCCGCGGAAAAACCGCTGTTCGTGATCGATTCGAAGAACATGGACAAGTACGCCGACAACCTGACCGATGGCCAGAAAGCGCTGTTCAAGCGCTACCCGGATACCTTCAAGATCCCGGTCTACCCGAGCCACCGCGACTTCCGCCTCGATCAGCGCCTGGAAGACCAGATCAAGAAAAACGCCGTCACTGCCGAACTCGACAATGACAACAACGACACGAAAAACGCCTGGGGTGCCTCGCCGTTCCCGATCCCGAAGAACGGCAGCGAGTTGATGTTCAACCATACCTTGCAGGGGCGCGCCAGCACTGAAGAGGCCAATTACGAACAGGCGGTGGTGTACGCCAACAAGGAAAAGGTGCTGGAAGAGGTCAACTACAAGATCTTCTCGATCTGGTCGAGCCCGGACAAAACCCCGGAGGCCGCGAACGGTGTATTCACACACTTCCTGCTCACCACCCTGGAACCGGTGCGCAAGAAAGGCGAGATCGTGGTCGGTCACGAGTTCATCAATCCGACCGCTTCGCCGCGCCAGGCCTGGCAATACAGTCCGGGGCAACGCCGGGTACGTCGCGCGCCGACCGTGGGCTACGATTCGCCGACCGGCGCCGGCGGTTTCCGCGTGTATGACGAAGACCGCTTGTTCAACGGAGCGCCGGACCGCTACAACTGGACCATCGTCGGCAAGAAGGAAATCTACATTCCGTACCACAACTACAAGATCGACGACCCGAGCGTAACGGCCGACCAGATCCTGTCCACCACCGGTCACATCGATCCACAGTACATGCGCTACGAGAAACACCGCGTCTGGGTGTTGCAGGCCAACCTCAAGGAAGGTGCCCGCCACGTGTACGCCAAGCGCGTGCTGTACCTGGACGAGGACACCTGGTCCGCGACCATGGCCGACAACTACGACAGCCGTGGCCAGTTGTGGCGCACCAACATGCAGACCTCGATCTACGCCTACGAGATGCAGCGCTACCACGCTCGACTGGGGATCTACCACGACCTGATCGCCGGCTCCTACCTGGTTGACCGCATGCTGGTCGATCAGAAACCGGCCAAGCTCAACGCCACCGCCTTCACCGAAGACGAATTCACCCCTGGCAACCTGCGCAAACTCGGCACCCGCTAAAACCTGAACGCCCCGACCGATTCATTCGGTCGGGGCGTTTTGCTTTGTGAAATCCGCGCCGCCCACGGAATACTGCCCATGAACAAACTCCTCACCGGCATCATCGCCATGGCCAGCGTTGGCCTGTCGATGCAAGCCAACGCCCTGAACATCCTGCTGACCAACGACGATGGCTGCCGCGCGCCGGGTATCGATGCGATGTACCGCGCCCTGACTGCTGCCGGGCACAAGGTCACGCTGGTCAGCCCGTTGAACGACAGCAGCGGCATCAGCGCCGCCAGCGTAGTCGTGCCCGGCCAGGCCCTGGCGGTGAATGAACTGGCGCCGGGCAAATTTTGCGTCGGGCCGCCGCAGGGCTATACCCCGCCTGCCGGCAAGACCTCTGCCATCGGTACGCCAGTGGATGCGGTCAACGTCGGCCTTGACGTGATCCTCAAGGATTCGCCGCCAGACCTGGTGGTATCGGGTAGCAACTTTGGCGAAAACGTCGGCCCGCTGACGCAGATGTCCGGCACCTTGAACGCTGCGGTACGGGCGATGTTCAAGGGAATTCCGGCGGTGGCGGTGTCCACGGCCATCGACATGGACCTGATCATCCGCGACCAGCAGGCCGGCTACCGCAAGACCCTCGGCGCCATGGACGACACGGCGCGGTTTGCCGTCAAGGTGATCGAGCAGGCGAGCCTGGCAGGCGTCGAAGCCAGGCAAGCTTGCGCCAAAAACAAACACTCGTGCGAGCTGAATGTACTGGGCCTGCCGGGGGTGAACGGCTTGAATCTCAACTACCCGCCGCTGCCGCCAGGCGAAGTCAAAGGCGTAAGCTTTGCCCCGATCGGCAATTGGGATCGCGTGAACTTCACCTCAAAGCGCGACGCCGACGGCGTGGTCCATGTCAACCTCTCTGCCCCCTCGACACCGACCGCCATCCAGCAAAAGGCCGATGCCTATCAACTGTGGCAAGGCCACGCGGTGATCACCGTGATCGACAGCAACATGACCGCACCGGAGGCGGTGCAGGATCAGGCGAAGAAAATACTTCAGGGCATCAAGCCCTGACTGTGGGAGCGGGTGTACCCAAAACCTGCAGGCCACCCAAAAACTACCGTGGGAGCGGGCTTGCTCGCGAAGAGGCCGGCACATCCAACATCCACATCACCTGACAT
>NZ_JBGLYV010000176.1:0-7142 GCF_047304225.1 Pseudomonas sp. Pseusp3
TGCCCCCGGATGAATGCCGGAGCGAAGGAACCCCGAGCCCTGGCGAGGGGCCGGACGTTCGGGGCGAGCGTTTTTTTTGCTTACTTTTTTTGAGGCGTTTGTCAAAAAAAGTGAGTCGCCGTAAGGGCGAAACCATAAGTGGCCGTTACCGCAGAAACGGATATGTACACAGTCAACCAAGGCCTAGTCCCCTCGGACGATGTTCAAGACCAGAGCCAGAGCAAGAATCCATCGCACCCACCCCAACAAAAAAAGGCCCAGTGCGATGAACGACGCCAACCTCAAAGCCGACATGCTCCAGGCCATGCGCCGCCTGGCCAAGTCAGTCACCATTATCAGCACCAGCAACGGCTCCGAACGCTTCGCCATGGCCGCCACCGCGGTCGACTCACTGAGCACCGAACCGCCATCGCTGCTGATCTGCGTCAACAAGACCGCCTCGCCCCACGCCGCACTGGCGACCGGCGCGGACTTCTGCGTCAACATCCTCGGCGTCGAGCAACAAGACCTCGCACACCTGTGCAGCGGCGCGATCAAAGGCGAAGCGCGCTTCGACCGTGGCAACTGGCTGACCAGCCCCGGCGGCATTCCTTACCTGGGTGACGCGCAGTCGGCGATCCTCTGCCGTCAGGACGGCCACTTCAGCTACGGCACCCACACCGTATTCATCGGGCGCATCCTGCAGATCCACACCAGCGACGCCATCACCCCTCTGGTCTATCTCGACGGCAGCTACACCACCACCGCCAAACCCATCCCCTCCTTCGCTGTCGCCGGCTGAGGCCTGGGCATGGACGGCATGAACGGGTTGACGGCGTTGCGAGTAAACAGCGCCGACCAGTTGCCATGGGATGACCGCTGCGATTTGCTGGTGGTCGGTTTCGGCGGTGCCGGCGCCTGTGCCGCGATCGAAGCGGCCAGTCGAGGCCTCTCGGTGCTGGCCCTGGACCGTTTCGAAGGAGGCGGCGCCACCGCACTCAGCGGTGGCGTTGTTTATGCCGGAGGTGGCACACCGTATCAGCGCCAGGCCGGTTATGAAGACACCAGCGACGCCATGTTCAATTACCTGCGTCAGGAAGTGGGCGAGGCTGTCAGTGGTGAAACCCTGAGGGACTTCTGCGAAGGCAGCCGCGAGCAACTGGCCTGGCTGGAGCGGCAGGGCGCAACCTTCGAAGCCAGCGTGCCGCCGCATAAAACCTCGTACCCGAGTGACCAGTACTACCTCTATTACTCCGGCAACGAAGCCGTACCGGCCTATGCCGCGAGCGCCAAACCGGCACCCCGTGGCCACCGCACCAAAGGTCCGGGCATGTCCGGCGCCAGTCTGTTCGCCCCGCTCAAGGCCAGCGCCTTGCGTCACGGCGCACGCCTGCGCAGCCAGTGCGAAGTGCGGCGGTTGGTGCTCGACCGCGACGACAAGGTCATCGGTGTCGAAGCCTGGCAGTTGCCTTCCGGCAGCCGCGCGGCCCGGCAGCATGCGCGTCTGTCGCGCTGGGCCGCTGCCATTCATATGTACGCTCCGGCGTTGGCCGACCGCTTGCGCGCCCGTCAGCGTCGCATCGAACAGACCAGCGCCATTCGCCAATTGATTCGCGCCGAACAGGCGGTGCTGCTGAGCAGCGGCGGTTTTATCTTCAATCGCGATCTGGTGCGCCAACACGCGCCGCAGTACCTGGCCGGTTTGCCGCTGGGCGCCACCGGGTGCAATGGCAGCGGCATCGCCCTGGGCCAGAGTGCCGGAGGCAGCGTGGCGCGGATGGACAAGGTCAGCGCCTGGCGTTTCATCAACCCGCCATTGGCCTGGGCCCGCGGGCTGATCGTCAATGCCCGTGGACAGCGCTACGCCAACGAAGAAATCTACGGAGCGACCCTCGGCCACGCCATGGTCGAAGAACAGGACGGCCGGGCCATTCTGATTCTCAATCGGGCGCTGGTTCGAGAAGCACTCAGTCAGGTCGGCCCGGGCAAGGTGTGGAATTTCCAGCGCCTGCCGGTGCTGCTCAACCTGCTGTTCAACGCCAAACGCAGCACCAGCCTGGCCGGGTTAGCCAAACGCTGCAACCTGCCGCCGGAGCTGCTGCGCCAGAGCGTCGAACGTTATAGCCGCGCGGCGCGGGGCGAACTGGCGGACGAGTTCGGCAAGTCCTCGGCGATGCTCGCCAACCTCGACCAGGGTCCGTGGTACGCCCTCGACCTGTCCTTCACCAGCCGCCTGTTCCCCTGCCCGGTCATCACCCTGGGCGGGCTGAAGGTCTGCGAGGCCAGCGGTCGGGTGCTGGACCACGCCGGTCAGCCGATCCATGGCCTGTACAGCGCCGGACGCAACGCGGTCGGTGTCGCCTCCAACCTGTATGTCTCCGGCCTGTCCCTGGCCGATTGCATCTATTCCGGTCGCCGGGCTGCCGCCCACGTGGCCGACCAATTCGCACTTCAAACCGCACGATCAGGAGAACAACAATGCAACGTGTAGAAGGCAAAGTCTGCATCATCACCGGCGCCGCCAGCGGCATCGGTCGCGAAGACGCCCTGCTGCTGGCCAGCGAAGGCGCCAAAGTGGTACTCACCGACCTCAACGAAGAAGCCGGTCGCCAGGTCGCCGCGGAAATCGGCGCCAACGCGCTGTTCATCCGCCACGACATCGCCAGCGAAAGCGATTGGCAGAACGTGGTGAAAACTACTGTTGAACACTTCGGCCGTCTCGACGTGCTGGTCAACAACGCCGCGATCCTGGCCCTGGGCAGCATCGAGGACACCACGCTGGAGCTGTGGCAGAAGGTGCAGAAGATCAACGGCGACGGTTACTTCCTCGGCTGCAAATACGCGATCCAGGCCATGAAGGAAACCGGTGGCGGTTCGATCATCAACATGTCGTCGGTCGCGGCGCTGGGCGCGATGCCGATGTTCTGCGCCTACTCGGCGTCCAAGGGCGCGGTGGCGGCGATGACCCGCTCCATTGCCCTGCACTGCAAGCAGCAGGGCTACCGCATCCGTTGCAACAGCGTGCACCCGGACGGCGTGAACACGCCGATGACCCAGGCTCTGGCCGGTGGCCAGGCGATCCCGCAGGAAGTGCTGGACCAGGACCCGATGAACCGCATGGCCGCGCCACGGGACATTGCCAACGTGGTGCTGTTCCTCGCCACCGACGAGTCGCGGTTCGTCAACGGTGCCGAGATCCGCGTCGACAACGCGCAGTTGATCAGCGGGCTCTGAGGTCGAGGTGAACATGGGCACGCAACAACAGAACCTGACCCCGGCCGAACACACGACGGCAAGTGTCTCATTGCAAGTGTGTGCGGTGATCGACGAGACCGCTGACGCGCGCTCGCTGGTGCTGGATATACCGCCAGACCTGCGTGAGCGCTTTCGCTACAAACCGGGCCAGTTCCTGAGTTTTCGCGTGCCCTTGGCCGGCAAACTGTTGACCCGCTGCTATTCCATGGCCAGCTCGCCCCTCGCGGACGCGCTGCCCAAGGTCACGGTGAAACGGGTCGACGGCGGCCGGGTGTCGAACTGGATGAACGAGGTGCAGGTCGGCGACTGGCTGGAGGTGCTGCCACCGGCCGGGCTGTTCTGCCTGGACCCGCAGCAGTCGGCGGACACCGAAAAGCCCTTGGTCCTGTTCGGGGGCGGTTCGGGCATCACCCCGGTGTTTTCCATTCTCAAATCGGTGCTGCACAGCAGCCGGCGACCGATCAAGTTGATCTACGCCAACCGCGATGAAACGTCGGTGATTTTCAAGGACGAGCTGTGCCGGTTGATCAAGGCGCATCCTGATCAACTGCACGTAGTGCACGTCCTCGATTCGGTGCAGGGTTTTCTGACGGACCACCAGGTCCGTCATCTGCTGCGCGGATCGGCCGGCGGCGACTACTTCATCTGCGGGCCGGGACCGTTCATGGACACCGTGGAGCGCACCCTGCTGGCATTGGGCGAGGCCGCCGACCGCATCCATGTCGAACGTTTCGTTTCACCACCGGACCCGGATGAACTGCTGGCCGAAGAAGCCCTCGCTCGCGAGGCAGCGATGGGGTCGCAGTGCGAAGCGCTGATCGTGGAACTCGACGGCCAGCAACACGAAATTGCCTGCCAACCCGGCGATACCCTCCTGCAAAGCTGCAAGGCGGCGGGCCTGGACGTGCCGTCCTCCTGTGAAGAGGGCTTTTGCGGGGCGTGCATGTGCGTGGTCAAGGAAGGTGAAGTCCAGTTGGCGCGCAACGACGTCTTGACCCCAAAGGAGCTGGCCGAAGGCTGGACCCTGGCCTGCCAGAGCCGCCCGACCGGGGCGAAGGTACGCCTTAAATTCCCGGATTGAGACCCGCCCCTCCTGTAGGAGCGAGCTTGCTCGCGATGGTCGTCAACGATAACGCGGGGTATCTGAATGCCCGCGTTGTCAGGGCGTTTTTCGCGAGCAAGCTCGCTCCTACAGGTGGGCGTGATCAAAGGCGCTCCGTCGCCTTAGTCTCAACGGACGATCACTCGGGCCGAGGCTGCGGTTAGACTCGGCCACAGCATTAGCCCACAACAATAAAGAGGTGCAGTTATGGCTCGTTTGCAGAATAAGGTCGCGGTGGTCACCGGCGGCGCTTCGGGTATTGGTCTGGCCTGCGTGCGCCGTTTCGCGGCCGAAGGCGCGCAAGTGGTCGGGCTGGACATCGGCAGCGCACCGGCGGACTTTCCCGGCCTGTTCATGACCCTGGATGTGCGCGACGAAGCGCAGGTGCAGCAGGTCATGCAAGAAGTCATCAGCCGCTTCGGGCGCATCGATGTACTGGTCAACGCCGCCGGCGTCGCCGACCAGGGCAGCGTGACCCAGACCACCACCGCCAACTGGCAACGGGTGATGGACATCAACCTGACCGGCAGCATGCTCACCAGCAAGTACGCGCTGGAGTCGATGGTGTCGCAACGCGGCGGCTCGATCATCAACGTCGGTTCGATCTTCGGTCTGCAAGGCTGCGACGGCAACGTGGCCTACAACGTGTCCAAGGGCGGCATCAACCAGCTGACCCGCTCGATGGCCATCGACTACGGCTACGCCAACATTCGCGTCAACGGCCTGTGCCCGGGCCTGATCGAAACGCCGATGACCAGCATGGTTCGTGACAATGACGCGTTCCACGCCTTCTTCGCTTCGCAGCACATGCTCAGCCGCTCCGGGCAACCGGAAGAAGTGGCCAACGTCGCGCTGTTCCTGGCGTCCGACGAAGCCTCCTTTGTCAGCGGCCAGATGATTGCCGTGGACGGTGGCTTCTCCGCCGGTCGCCGTTTCGCCCCGCCCGCCCAGTAATTCGCAATCCGGCCGGGCGCCCTGCCCGGCCTACTCCCTTTTTCGCAACTGTCTTCTAACCGGGGAGGCCCCATGCCGCCTGTCGCCACCGCACTGACCATCGCTCAACTGTTCGCCAACGCTGCCCAGGCCTACGGCGACCGCCCGGCCATCGAGGACGCGGGCCACATCATCAGCTACCGACAACTCGATCAACTGCGCCGCCAGGCGGCCCGAGCGCTGCTGGCCCTCGACGTACAGGTCGGGGACCGCGTGGCAATCTGGGCACCCAACGTATGGGAATGGATCGTCGCCGCCGGCGCCCTGCAAAGTGTCGGCGCCGCCCTGGTGCCGCTCAACACCCGGATGAAGGGCAGCGAGGCCGGCTACATCCTGCGCGAAAGCGGCACCTGCGTGCTGTTTGCCATCGGCGAATTCCTCGGCGCGGACTACCCCGGCATGCTCGCGTCGGAAGACCTGCCTGAGCTGCGCCACATCGTCAGCCTGCGCGGCACCCGTTCAGGCACCCTGGCGTGGGAGCGGTTTATGGATCTGGCGACCGACGTGCCGCAACTGGCCTTGCGCACCCGCGAACAAAGCGTTGGCCCGCAGGCCTTGTCCGACGTGCTGTTTACCTCCGGCACCACCGGCAAACCCAAAGGCGTGATGACCAGTCACGGCCAGAACCTGCGTATCGTGCGCGACTGGAGCGATATCGTCGGTTTGCGCGAGAGCGATCGCTACCTGATCGTCAACCCGTTCTTCCATTCCTTCGGCTACAAGGCCGGCTGGCTGGCAGCGCTGATGCGTGGCTGCACCCTCCTGCCGCAGCAAGTGTTCGACGTGCAGGCCGTGCTTGAATGCGTGCAGCGTGAACGCATCACCGTGTTGCCCGGGCCACCGACGCTGTATCAATCGTTGCTGGCCCATCCGCAACGCAACGATTTCGACCTGGGCTCCTTGCGCGTGGCGGTGACCGGGGCGGCGGCGATTCCGGTGGAGATGATCCACCGCATGCGCGACGAACTCGGATTTGCCACCATCGTCACCGCGTATGGCCTGACGGAAGTCTGCGGTTTCGCCACGATCTGCCGCTCCGGCGACTCCGCGGAACTCGTCGCCAACACCAGTGGCCGGGCGATGCCAGGAGTGGAAGTGCGCTGTGTCGGCGGCAGCGGTCGCAGCCAGCCGGCGAACATCCCCGGTGAAGTGCAGATCCGCGGCTACAACCTGATGCAGGGCTATCTCAACAATCCCGAAGCCAGCCAGGAAATACTCGACGCCGACGGCTGGCTGCATACCGGCGACATCGGCATGCTCGACGAACAGGGTTACTTGCGCATCACCGACCGCCTCAAGGACATGTTCATCACCGGTGGTTTCAACGTGTACCCGGCGGAAATCGAACAGTGCCTGCTGACCTATCCGGGCGTGGCCCAGGCAGCGGTGATCGGTATTCCTGACGAGCGTCTGGGTGAGGTGGCGATGGCGTTCCTGCTGCCTGCGCCGGGAGCGGAAATCGAACAGGCGCGGTTCCTCGCCTGGTGCCGTGAGCAGATGGCCAACTACAAGGTTCCGCGCCGGGTGCAGGTGTTGCAGAGCATGCCGATCAATGCGGCAGGGAAAGTGACCAAGAATGTGCTGCGCGAGTGGGCACTGCAGCCAGCCGACTAAACGCAATCCCTGTAGGAGCGAGCTTGCTCGCGATGGTGTGTCAGTCGACATCAATGCAACTGATAGACCATCGCGAGCAGGCTAGCTCCTACAATGTTCGAGGGTGTACACAAATTTCCCGCCCGACACAGTTCAACTGTGGGAGCGGGCTTGCTCGCGAAGGCGCAGTGTCAGCCAACATCAATGCCGGATGTACCGA
>NZ_JBGLYV010000177.1:0-7040 GCF_047304225.1 Pseudomonas sp. Pseusp3
GTCTGACAGTCGGCATTGATGGTGACTGACAGACCGCTTTCGCGAGCAAGCCCGCTCCCACATTTTTGATCCCGTTATTTCAGCTCCAGCCCCATTGCAATCATCGGCTTGCTGCGCGCGTATCGGCTCAAGCGTTCAACCATCGCGTAAGGCATCGGCGGATCGAAAGTAAAGCCGCGGCGCTCGTAAAACCCCCGCAAATCCGGATGACAGAACAGCCACACCGGCAGTTCGCAATCCTTCACTGCGGCCGCAATCAATCCGGCGGCAAGCCCTTGTTCGCGACACTGCGGATCGACAAACAACCCGGTCAGCCAATGCCCACCGGACACGGGGCGCAAACACAGCGCGGCAACGATCCCGTCACGCCGGGCCACCCACAACTGCGCGTCGCGCACGGCCTTCATCGACGATTGGTGAGCGCGGTAGAACTTGTTCATCAATGGCCATGACGGCTCGTCGAGCAGGGTGTATTGGGTGTCGGGCATGGTTTTGGACTATCGGTAGGCAAAGCGGGCGATTATAAAAGAACACACGCGCCGGGATAGGTGTATACCTGATTTCACATCCCCATGAGTGGAGTACGCATCATGTCCAAAGGTATGGATTCAAAGAAAGCGGCAAAAAAGAAACCAGTGAAAACCGCCATTGAAAAGCGTGCGGACAAGAAAGCCAAAAAGGTCGGCGTGTTCGGTCACTGATCCGGCGTTGATTGATCGCTCCCATGCAACATGGGAGCGATCCACCTGAAAATAATCTGCAAGATTTCCCAAGGCCATTGCACAGAAAGGGACTGGTCCCGATCTGAGCAACGCCATGCCCCATTACTTCGATAGCGCCCACCAACAAGAAATCGAAACCCTGCGTCGACGCTTCACCGCACGCACCGAATGGCCGACCTGGTTGCTGTTGACCGGCGTGTATGGCGGCTGGTTTGGCATCGTGCTGAACAGCCATCGGCTGGGTTTGTGGTGGAGCACGCTGTTGCTGATCCCATTGCTGGTGCTGTGGTTATCCGTGCAACACGAACTGCTGCACGGTCATCCCACGCGCTGGCCAACCTTGAACAAAATCCTTGGCTACGCGCCGTTTGCCGTTTGGTATCCGTACACCTTGTATCGCGATAGCCATTTGCTGCATCACCGCGACGAGGACCTGACGATCCCCGGTCGCGATCCGGAAAGCCGTTACCTGAGCGCCGCGCAGTGGCAGGGCAGTTCACTGCTGGTGCGCAGCCTGCACTGGCTGAACAAAACCGTGCTCGGCCGCTTTGCCTTTGGCGCGCCGCTGGCCTTGCTGACGCTGGCCCGCGAAGAACTGCAGCGCCTGAGGGCAGGTGAGCGCCAGGCCTGGCTGATGTGGCTGAGTCACGGCGCGATGACTGGTTTGATGCTGCTGTTCATCGCACGCTTCAGCGTATTGCCGGTCTGGCATTACCTGTTTTTGATCAGCGTGCCAGCGCTGTCGATTGCCATGATTCGCTCCTACTATGAACATCGACCTCAGGCAGCGCCGGAGCAACGCACCGTGCTCAATGAGGCCGCCTGGCCATGGCGCTGGTTGTTTCTGAACCTCAATTTTCATCTGGTGCATCACGAATTGCCGGGGTTGCCCTGGTACGACTTGCCCCGCGCCTACAGGGCCCGCCGCGAGCAATGGCTGGCGCGCAGCGGCGGGTTTCTGGTGCAGGGTTATGGGCAGTTGTGGCGTGAACATGGCGTCAAGGCCATCGACAGCCCGAGGCATCCGTTTCACTGATTTTTGAATCGCCACAGATCTACTGTGGGAGCGGGCTTGCTCGCGAATGCGGTGTGCCAGTCAACTCAGATGTTGGATGTCTGACCGCTTTCGCGAGCAAGTCGAATCGTCGCACCGCCGCTCCCACATTGGAAATTTGCCGCATGGGACTATTTCGATGACCCAACACATCGCCGAAATACAGATGTACGTCGCCCCCGACCCCATCCACCAGGCCAACGAGCGCTGGCTGGCGCGAATCTTCGAACACTTGGGCGAAACCCGCCGTGATGCCGAAGGCCTGTCACTGGCGGACCTGTGGCTGTCGCCACACCTGCTGCTCACACAAACCTGCGGCTATCCGCTGATGACGGCATTACGCGGCAAGGTCCGGGTGCTGGGGCGCCCTCGTTATGAACTGCCGGACAGCAGTGGCGGCAATCATTGCAGCCTGATTCTGGGACGCATCGAAGACGCACGGCGAACCCTGCCGGAGTTTCGCGACAGCCGAGGCGTGATCAACGGCCAGGACTCCAACAGCGGCATGAATCTGCTGCGCCAGCGGTTGGCACCTTTGCAACGTGACGGGCGATTTTTTGCGCAGGTCGGCATCAGCGGCAGCCATCGCGAAAGCCTGCGCTGGTTGCGCGAAGACCTTGCCGATCTGGCGGCCATCGACAGCGTGACCTTTGCCTATCTGGCGCGCCACGCTGCAGAAGAAGTGGCCGGTTTGCGCGTGATCGCTCGCAGTGCTTTCAGCCCGACGTTACCCTACATCACATCAGCCACCGTCAGCGATCAGCAGGCTGAAGCGCTATTGCAGGCGATGAATCAAGCCTTGCGCGAATTGCCTGACGTCGCCGAAATCCTCGGGTTGCCTGAAGTGTTGCCGGCTAGCGAAAGCGACTATCAGGTGGTGCTCGACTATCAGCGGGAAGCCGAGGCGTTGGGGTATGGGGTTTTGCGCTAGCGGTCCATCGGCTATTTATTTTTAATTCTATTAACGAATATAAAAATAAGTTTTAAGTATTATTAAAGAATAAGGCTCCTTGCTAGGATTCGCCTCACCGGACCACCGGACATTCAGCGACCCCTAACCCAGGAGCCCCTATGTCCGGCGCCGATATACTTCACCGCAAACACGTGGACGGACTGTTCCGCGCTCACTACCACTGGCTCTGCACACGCCTGCGCCAGTCTCTGAACGATGCCGCCGGTGTCGAAGACATTGCCTGCGAAACCTTCGTGCAACTGCTCGAAGCCCCTGGCCTGACGGCAATCCGTGAACCCCGTGCCTTGCTCACCACTATCGCCCGGCGCCTGCTCTATCAGCGTTGGCGCCGAGGTGATCTGGAGCGCCAGTATCTGCAGCAACTGCAACAGGCCGGGCCGATCCACGCCGAATCGCCGGAAGAGCTGGCTCAGTTGTCCCAGACCCTGGCCCGTGTCGATCGCAGTCTTCAGCGGCTGCCAGGCAAAGTGCGCTCGACCTTCCTGCTATCGCGGATCGACGGCCTGACCTATCCGCAAATTGCCGCTGCGCTGGGCATCTCGCTGCGTTCGGTCAGCGACTACATGACCCGTTCCCAGGCCCTGTGCGACCGGCACAGCGCCAATCAATCCCTGAACCGTCCACTCCAGAACAAGAGGTCCGCATGAGATCGATCAAAACCCTGCTCGGCAGTTCGTTGCTGGCCCTGAGCCTGTTGTCCCACCCGGCATCGGCCACGGAAAAAGCCGCACCCATTCACTTCGGTGACATCACCTGGGAAAGCGGCAGCCTGATCACCGAAATCCTGCGCCTGATCGTTGAAAAAGGTTACGGCTACCCGACCGACACGCTGCCGGGCAGCACCGTCAGCCTTGAAGCGGCGCTGGCCAAAAACGATATCCAGGTCATCGGTGAAGAGTGGGCCGGACGCAGCCCGGCCTGGGTCAAGGCTGCCGGGGAGGGCAAGGTGTTCGGCCTCGGCGATACGGTCAAGGGCGCCACCGAAGGTTGGTGGGTGCCGGAGTACGTGATCAAGGGCGATCCCGAGCGCGGCATCAAGCCATTGGCCCCGGAGCTGAAATCCGTTGCTGATCTGGCGAAGTACAAGGACGTGTTCCGCGACCCCGAAGACCCGAGTCGCGGACGCTTCCTCAACAGCCCGACCGGCTGGACCTCGGAAATCGTCAACAGCCAGAAACTCAAGGCTTATGACCTGACCGCCAGCTACGTCAACTTCCGCACAGGGTCCGGTGCCGCACTGGATGCCGAGGTGGCGTCGTCGATCCGCCGTGGCAAACCGGTGCTGTTCTACTACTGGTCGCCGACACCGCTGCTGGGGCGCTTCAAACTGGTGAAACTCGAGGAACCGCCATTCGACATCGAAGCCTGGAAAACCCTGGCCGATGCCAACAACCCGAACCCCAAAGGCACACGCTCGATGCCGGCCAGCCTGGCCATCGGCGTATCGGCACCGTTCAAGGCGCAATACCCGGATCTGGTGACGTTCTTTGAAAAGGTCGACCTGCCGATTGATCTGTTGAACCAGACCCTGGGCCAGATGAGTGAAAAGCGCCAGAAACCCCGTGAAGTCGCCGAAGCGTTTTTGCGTGAGCAGCCGCAGGTATGGAAGGGCTGGGTGCCGGGGGAGGTGGCGAATCGAGTCACGGCAGGTTTGTGATCCGGTTTCTACGCAGCAAGTACAAGGGCGGCGCTTGTTAGAACTGTCATTTATGACAGTAGATATTTTGTAACAAAAAATCGACTCTGTTCCCTGTAGGCGCTGAATGATTCAGCGTTTTCAGGGCACGGAGTTTTTTATGAACAGAAAATGGTTTGTGGGACTCGCGGCACTGTGTGTCGGCATTGGCGCCGTATACTTTTTTAATCTCAAGCAAGATCGGGATATCAAGTACACGTTGTTCAATCCAACGCTATCGCAAGAACAAAAGACTTTGGTTCAGCAGCAGATGGATCTGCAGATGGCGAGGAAAGAGGGGGGGAAGCAAGTCAGTTCTACCCAAATAGCTTATGACGAAGGCGCAATCGTGATCACATTCCCGGTTCCCGGGGTGACTGGTGAACTCCATACCACGTGCGACTATCGTTATTTTTGTGTTTGGGATGCATGGTATTACTCGGGTTCAAAGGTCTCCCTGCAAGTGCTGCCATCAGGGGTCGTCGATTTGCCTGCATACATGGCACGGCAAGTTTCCTCCTGGAAATACAACAATGATCGCTATAAAACCGTCGTCTATGGAGTGGATGGATCGAACGGGGTAGGCAAGATAATGACGAGCACCCTCGCGGAGATCGGAATCGGCGATGAATGCTGTCCATTTGGTAACCGTGAACAAAAGGATGGCTGGACTGAGATCTATGAACAGGCGGAGCTACACGGGCAACAAAACGACAGTGTTACCAGCATTCGCTTCTCTCCGTTGTTTGGTGCTGCCCAGTGACGTCGCTGCTGAACCGATTTTGTCCTCGATAGTGGCAGACTAGTGGCCTTGCAAGCCCAAGGTTGCTGTCTATGATCAGTTGTAACCAACTATGTCGACCGCCGTGAGGCGGTCGATGTCTGGCCGCAAGAGTGCGCAATCGAAGGCACCGAGACTTGATGACAGGGAGCTGTCCGCTAAATGGAATTTGTTTGAAACTGTTAGGGCTGGCCCGCATGCGGGCTATCAAGAGAAGGATGTCTTGATGAGAGTGTCGCAATAGGGACCCTTCCGATCGAACATCATTTATCACCTGACCAGTCCTTCTTTTTGGAGGGATGCGTGTGCCTGTTCTGCTGAACGCAGTGGTGGATTTGAAAGACCTGCAACTTTCATCAATCAAGAAATCGCGCGGAAGGTGATACCACAATGTTCAACCTACATCACAAGGCTGACCTGCTGGAAATCGAACGATTCAGCTGTGCGCTGACTGAGGCCAACGCCAAGTTGGCGGCGATCAGTCGTTCGATGGCGATGATTGAATTCACCCCGGACGGCATCGTCATCGATGCCAATGAAAACTTTTGCAGTGCCATGGGTTACAGCGCCGAAGAAGTGCGCGGCAAGCATCACCGGATCTTTTGTGAAGAGCAGTATTACCGCAGCGATGACTACACCAGGTTATGGCGCGACCTGGCGCGGGGCGAGCCGCTGAGCGGGACCTTTTTGCGCTTGCACAAAAGCGGCCGGGAGATCTGGCTCGAAGCCAGCTACATGCCGGTGCTGGGCCCCGACCGGCAAGTCAAGAGCGTGATCAAGGTCGCCACCGACATCACCGCGCGGGTCAACAAGGAGCACGAAAACGAAAGCCGGCTCTCCGCGATCAGCCGCTCCATGGCTGTGATCGAATTCACGCCAGAAGGCAAGGTCATCAGCGCCAACGAAAACTTCCTGAAAACCATGCAGTACTCGCTCAACGAAGTGGTGGGGCAGCATCACAGCCTGTTCTGCCACCGTGCCGAAGCCGAGTCGCAGAATTACCGGAATTTCTGGGCGTCACTCAACCGCGGCGAATACCACTCCCATCGTTTCGAGCGCCGAAACAAACAGGGGCAGACCATATTCCTCGAAGCGTCCTACAACCCGTTGTTCGACGCCAAGGGGCGGTTGTACAAAGTGGTCAAGTTTGCCAGCGACATCACCAACCAGATGACCACCCTGCAAACCGCCGCAGAATCGGCCCACAGCACCTCGGTGCAAAACGACGCCTGTGCCCGCAAAGGGTCAGAGGTGGTGCAGCAGACGGTGCAGATCATCCAGCACATTTCCCGGGACCTGAACGAAGCGGCACTGAGTATCGATGCCGTGAGCAAACAGTCCGACATCATCGGCACCATCGTGCAGACCATCCGCGGCATTGCCGACCAGACCAACCTGCTGGCGCTCAACGCGGCGATTGAAGCGGCACGGGCCGGTGAACACGGGCGCGGGTTTGCGGTGGTGGCCGATGAAGTGCGCAGCCTCGCGGCGCGCACCAGTCAGGCGACGCTGGAGATTGTCGAGGTAGTGCGCAAGAACCACGATTTGTCGCTCAGCGCGGTATCGAGCATGCAATCGAGTTTGAGCCGAACCGGCCTGGGCGTGGAATTGGCGAACGAGGCGGGGGAGGTGATCCTGGAAATCCAGCAGGGCTCGCGGCATGTGGTGGATGCGATCAGTCAGTTCAACTCGACGTTGCAACTGAACTGATCGCGGCAACTGCAATGGTCGATAACGGGTACGCGTGTTTCCTGGCTAAACGCGGCGCTCTTGGGTCCATCGCGAGCGAGCGCGCTCCTACAAAAAAACGCTGACCCACTGTAGGAGCGAGCTTG
>NZ_JBGLYV010000178.1:0-6890 GCF_047304225.1 Pseudomonas sp. Pseusp3
GCGCAGTGTCAGTCAACATTGATAGCGACTGACACTGCGCTTTCGCGAGCAAGCCCGCTCCCACAGGGTTCTCGGTGTTCGTTGGGAGCGAGTTATCACAATTAATTTAACTCTGCGTGAGGATTTGGCGATCTTCCCGCTCCCATAATCGGCCCCAACGAACAACAAACGGGAGCCGGACATGTCGCAGACCACTGCTTCACCCAAGTCCAGTCATCCACGCTGGCTACGCCTGACCCATTGGCTCAATGCCCTTGCGGTGCTGGTGATGGTCACCAGCGGCTGGCGCATCTACAACGCCTCGCCGATCTACGAATTCAGCTTTCCCAAGGCGATCACCCTCGGCGGCTGGCTGGGCGGCGCGCTGCAATGGCATTTCGCGGCGATGTGGTTCCTGGCGATCAACGGCCTGATCTACCTGGCCTTCAACCTGTTCAGCGGACGCCTGAAGCGGCGGTTTTTCCCGGTTTCGCCCAAAGGCGTGCTGCAGGACCTGTGGGCCGCGTTACGCGGAAAACTCGGGCACGCCGACCTCAGTCATTACAACCAGGTGCAACGCGTCGCTTACCTGTTCGTGATGGTCGACATCACGCTGCTGGTGCTCTCCGGTCTGGTGTTGTGGAAGTCGGTGCAGTTCCCGCTGTTGCGTGAATTGCTGTTCGGTTACGAAGGCGCGCGCCGTGTGCACTTCTTCGCCATGGCGCTGTTGGTGGCCTTTGTCGCGGTGCACCTGGTGATGGTCGCGCTGGTTCCGAAAACGCTGTTGGCCATGATCGTCGGCCGCAAGGAGCAGGTATGAAAAAGCGCATTCAGGTACCCGGGCTGGACGAGGCCTCGATCCTCACCGACGCCCGCAAGATCCTCGCCCCGCAAATCGAAGACCGCTCGCGCCGTTCGTTCCTGCTGCGCGGCCTGACCCTCGGTGGCGTGGCCATGTTGTCCGGCTGCAACATCACCGACAACGACAACGACAGCGTCGAGACTGCGCTGTCGTCCATGTCGCGCTTCAACGATCGGGTCCAGGGCTGGCTGTTCAACCCCAACGCGATGGCGCCGACCTATCCCGAGTCGATGATTACCCGGCCGTTTCCCTTCAATGCCTTCTACGGCATCGACGAGGCGCCGACGGTGGAGGAGGAGAGCTATCGCCTGGAGGTCACCGGCCTGGTCGCCGACAAGCGCAGCTGGCGCCTCGAAGAACTGCGCGCCATGGCGCAGACCGAGCAGATCACCCGGCACATTTGCGTCGAAGGCTGGAGTGCGATCGGCCGTTGGGGCGGCGTGCGTTTCAGCGATTTCCTCAAGCGCATCGGCGCCGACACCGATGCCAGGTACGTCGGTTTCAAATGCGCCGACGACTACTACACCAGCATCGACATGGCCACTGCGCTGCATGCGCAAACCCTGCTGACACTGACTTATGACGGCGAGGTGCTGCCGCGCCAGTACGGCTTCCCGATGAAGCTGCGCATGCCCACCAAGCTGGGCTACAAGAACCCCAAACACATTCAGGCGATTTTCGTCAGCAACACCTACAGCGGCGGTTTCTGGGAAGACCAGGGCTACAACTGGTTCGGTGGCAGCTGATGAACGTGCGAAACATTCACCGTCCGCAAACCCGTGCTCCAAGGAGATTCATCATGAAAAAGTTGACCACCGTTGTTCTGTCCATGTGCCTGGCCGTTGGCGCTGCCAGTGTTTTTGCAGCCGATACGATGAGTAACGACAGCATGAGCAAGGATTCGATGTCCAAGGACGCCATGTCCAAGGATGCGATGAAAAAAGACGCGATGAAAAAGACCGACTCGATGTCCAAAGACAGCATGTCCAAGGATGCAATGTCCAAGGACACGATGAAAAAAGAAGCGATGTCCAAGGATGCGATGAAAAAAAGCGAAATGTCGCAGTAAGTCCAGACAACCGCGATCCATTGTAGGAGCGAGCTTGCTCGCGATGGTGTATCAGTCAGCCCGTCATCGACTGACACTCCATCGCGAGCAAGCTCGCTCCTACAGGGGGTCGTGTTGTGCAGGGGTATGACTTGAAGTCATACCCTCATGACTTTTAATGGTTACAGCCCCGCCAACCCCCGGTGTTAAAAAATCGCAAACCAGCTCATCAACAACAAAAAAGAGCGTTTGCAACCATGACTCATCATCACTGCCGCGTCTTCGCCAGCGTTCTGCTGCGCTCTTCGAACCCGAACATTTGCCAGCGTGTGCCCCGTGCATGCGTGCGCTTCTGACACCCAAAAAATCCTCTGCGTCCTGATAAGAGTAACGACTCATGAAAGAACTCGACCTGTACATCGGTGAAGGTTTCGAAGGCCCGGGCGTGAACGCCGCACACATCAACATCCTGATCGGCCCGCGCAACGGCCCGGCAGGGCAGGCGTTCGCCAACAGCCTGGCCTCGCCAAGCCAGGGACACTGCCCGTTCATGGTGATCGCCCAGCCGAACATCCCGGTCAAGCCGATGACCCTGTATGTGAACAAGGCCGCGATCAGCAGCGACCTGCACGGCAACGCCACCTGGGGCGCGTCCCAGGCCGGCATCGCCAAGGCGGTTCTCGAAGCGCTGCTCGACGGCACCCTGCCGCCGGAAGCCGAGGACGAGTGGGCCATCGTGACGGCCAACTGGGTCAACCCGGCCTGCGACGACCTCGACGCCGTGTACCTGAACAACTACAACGCCTGCCGCACCGCGATCCGCGCCGCCCTGACCGGCAAGCCGGAAACCGCGCAACTGGCCGATGTGGTCAATCACATCAGCAACCCTTTCTACACGCCAAAAGCCTGAGGTCCGCGCCATGCAATACATCCGTTTGGGCAACTCCGGCCTTGAAGTCTCCCGCCTGTGCCTGGGCACCATGAACATGGGCACCCCGGACTGGAAACCGTGGATCTTCGATGAGAAGAAAAGCGAACCGATCGTCAGGCACGCCCTGGATAACGGCGTGAACTTCATCGACCTGGCGGACTTCTATTCCGCAGGTGTCGGCGAGGAAGTGGTGGGGCGCATCGTCAAGCGCCTGGCCCGTCGCGAAGACCTGGTGATCACCACCAAGGTCGGTTACGGCACCCGCTCCGGCATCAACGCCAGCGGCCACTCGCGCAAGCACATCATGGACAGCATCGATGCTTCACTGAAGCGCCTGGACATGGATTACGTCGACGTTTTCATGCTGCATTACTTCGACGTGAACACCCCGGTCGAAGAAACCATGAGCGCCATGAACGACATCGTGCGCTCCGGCAAGGCCCGCTATATCGGCGTGTCGACCATGCTCACCGGGCAGTTGGCAAAGATCCTCATGGCCTGCGAGCGCAATGGCTGGGTCAAGCCGATCAACATGCAGCTGCAATTGAACTGCGCCTACCGCGAAGAAGAACGCGAGATGATCCCGTTCTGCCGCGACCAGGGCCTCGGTGTCTCGGTGTTCAGCCCGTTGGCGCGAGGCCTGTTGACGGGGGACGCACAATCGACCCGCAATCAGACCGACTTCTTCACCCAGCAGATGTACAGCGACGAAGCCTCGTTCGAAATTGCCCATTCGGTGCAACGCGTGGCCCGTGCCCGCGGTGTGTCCAATGCGCAGATCGCCCAGGCGTGGGTGGCCAACCATCCGGGCGTGGATTGCATGCTGGTCGGCGCCGACACCACCGAACAGTTCGACAGCGCCCTCGCAGCGCTGGAGACCAAACTCGATGCTGAAGAGCTGCACGAGCTGGAACGCAATTACACGCCGTGTGACGTGATCAACGATTACACCGCCGGCAAACGAATCCTGCGTACCGCCCGTCCGGGCCTTGAGCGCTTCAACCTGACCGAGGCCGTGGCATGAGCGCGTTGATCCGTCACGGCAACTTCATCGATGGCCAATGGTCCAGCGGTGGCGCCACGTACCCGGTGCTGAACCCGGCCAACGGAGAGCTGATCGCCGAGGTGCAAAAGGCCGGCGCTGAAGAAACTGATTTGGCTATCGAAGCCGCCAACCGTGCATTGCCAGCGTGGCGCAAGCTGACCGCCAAGGAACGCAGCCAGCGCCTCAAGCGCTGGAGCGAACTGATGCTGAGCAACCAGAAGGACCTGGCCACGCTGCTCAGTCGCGAACAAGGCAAGCCACTGGCCGAAGCCATGGGCGAAGTGGTCTACGCCGCAAGCTTCCTGGAGTGGTTCGGCGAGGAAGCCAAGCGTGCCTACGGCGACGTGATCCCCAGCCACAAGGCCGATGCGCGGATCATCGTGGTCAAGGAAGCCATCGGCGTGGTGGCGGCGATCACCCCGTGGAACTTCCCGTTGGCCATGGTCACCCGCAAGGTCGGCCCGGCGCTGGCCGCCGGTTGCACGATGATCCTCAAACCCTCGGAAGAAACCCCGTTGTCGGCCTTTGCGTTGGCGGTGCTGGCCGAGCAGGCCGGGATTCCGGCCGGGGTGTTCAACATCGTTTCCGGCGATGCGGTGGCGATTGGCGGCGCGCTGCAAGCGTCCAGCGTTGTGCGCAAGCTGTCGTTCACCGGCTCGACCCGCACCGGCAAATTGCTGATGCGCCAGGCCGCCGACACCTTGAAAAAGGTCTCTCTGGAACTGGGCGGCAACGCGCCGTTCATTGTGTTCGACGATGCCGATCTGGATGCGGCGGTGAAAGGCGCAATGGCTTCGAAGTTCCGCAACACCGGGCAAACCTGCGTCTGTGTAAACCGCTTCTTCATTCAGGACGGCGTGTACGAAGCCTTTACCGGCAAACTCGCTGAAGCCGTAGCGGCCATGCGTGTCGGCAGCGCCCTGGACGGCGAAACCGAACAAGGTCCGCTGATCAACAGCGCTGCGCTGGCCAAGGTCGAACTGCACGTGAGCGACGCGGTGGAGAAGGGCGCCAAAGTCTTGTGCGGCGGCCGTCGTCATGCGCTGGGCGGCACGTTCTACGAACCGACCATCCTCGCCGAAGCCAACAGCGAGATGTTGATCGCCCAGGATGAAACCTTTGGTCCGGTGGCTGCCTGCTTCCGCTTCAAGGACGAAGCCGAGGTGCTGCAAAAGGCCAACGACACGCCGTTCGGTTTGTCGGCCTACTTCTACAGCCGCGACATCGGCCGCGTCTGGCGCATGGCCGAAGGCCTGGAAGCCGGCATGGTCGGGATCAACGAAGGGATCATTTCCACGGAAGTGGCGCCGTTCGGCGGCATCAAGGAATCGGGCCTGGGTCGCGAAGGATCGAAGTACGGTCTGGATGACTACCTGGAACTCAAATACCTGTTGATGGGTGGTCTGTAAGCGCCACGCCGCCCCCCTGTAGGAGCGAGCCTGCTCGCGATGGACGTCAACGATAACGCTGGGAGCCTGACACCCCGCGGTGCCCTGAAGTCCATCGCGAGCAAGCTCGCTCCTACAGGGATACACGTTTCATTTCTCCATCAATAACAACAACTGGAGACGAACATGTCCGTAACACCGGTAAAAATCGATGACCTGCCCATCGGCCGCTTTCACATCAAGATCGCCGGCCTGACCTTCGGCGCACACTTCACCGACGGCTACATCCTCGGCCTGATCGGTATCGCCTTCACCCTGCTGAGCCCGCAGATGCAACTGGATGCATTCTGGCAGGGCCTGATCGGCGCTTCGGCCCTGATCGGCCTGTTTCTCGGCAGCCTGTTCTTCGGCTGGATTTCCGACAAGGTCGGCCGGCAGAAAATCTTCCTGGTCAGTTTCATCCTGATCACCGTCGCTTCGGTGATGCAGTTCTACGTGGAATCGGCGATGGCGCTGTTCCTGTGCCGGGTGCTGATCGGCATCGGCCTGGGCGGTGACTTCAGTGTCGGCCACGCCATGCTCGCTGAGTTCGCACCGAGAAAGCACCGTGGTGTGTTGCTCGGCTCGTTCAGCGTGATCTGGACGTTTGGCTACGTCGCCGCGACCTTCGTCGGCACCGCCATGCTCAGCCTCGGCGACGATGCCTGGCGCTGGATGCTGGCTTCGTCGGCGATCCCGGCGGCACTGATCCTGATTGCCCGTATCGGCACCCCGGAATCGCCCCGCTGGCTGGTCAATCAGGGCCGCATCGCCGAGGCCGGCGCCATCGTCAAGAAACACCTGGGCGACCACGTCGAACTCGACGAAACCCCGTCCAGCGAAATCCGCTCCGGTTACGCCGTGCTGTTCAGCCGTGAATACCGCAAGCGCACGGCGTTCAACTGCCTGTTCTTCGTGTGCATCGTGATGCCGTACTTCGCCATCTACACCTTCCTGCCGTCGATCCTGCAGAAAATGGGCCTGGCCGAAGGCTTCGGCACCGAACTGATGTTGAACATGTTGCTGATCCTCGGCGCGCTGATCGGCATCTGGTGCACCATCAAGTTCACCCGGCGCGGGTTCCTGATCAACTCGTTCATCATTCTGGCGGTAGCGTTGTTCCTGCTGGCGGTGTTGCCGGGTAGCGCGGCATGGCTGATGGTGCTGGTGTTCGGCGTGTTCACCCTGGTGCTGTCGGCGGTGAGCAACCTGGTGGGCGTGTTCCCGGCCGAGAGCTTCCCGACCGAAGTGCGTGCCAGCGGTATCGGCCTGGCCACGGCGGTGAGTCGCCTGGGTTCGGCGATCAGCACCTTCCTGTTGCCGGTGAGCGTGGCGGGGATCGGTTTGAGCCCGACCATGGGCATTCTCGCGGCGATCCTGGCCATCGGTGCGTTGCTTTCGTGGGCGTGGGCACCGGAGACCAAGTCGTTGACCTTGAGCCAGGCGTGCAAGGCGCAGAGTCCGGTTGAGGGTCAATCGCCGGTGGCGGTGAAAGTGGCAGCGCCGGTCTGACTGACTGTTGCAGATCCAAATGTGGGAGCGGGCTTGCTCGCGAAAGCGGTGTGCCAGCCAACATCAATAGCGACTGACACGACGCC
>NZ_JBGLYV010000179.1:0-6773 GCF_047304225.1 Pseudomonas sp. Pseusp3
GCATCCATGCCGGGTTGCCCACTGCGCAGAACCTGCGCTCGGCCTCTCGAGGGGGCAAGAAGATCAAAAGCCAAAGCCAAGGCGAGGCGGCCTCCGGGCCGACCTGATCTAACGTGACCGCGTCCCCCTGTAGGAGCGAGCCTGCTCGCGAAAAACGCCAGGACAACGCTGGGATTCAAACAGCCCGCGTTATCGTTGACGACCATCGCGAGCAGGCTCGCTCCTACAGGGATTGAGGTGGCACCAGTGTTTGCGTTTCGCAAACACTGTTGTCGCCGGTCCTCTAATTGTTCACCGAGGTAGTGCGACGTACTGTTAGCTCACTGTTACTACAACAACAAAACGGTGAAAACCATGAGTAGCGCTGCAATCGAAACGGTCTTCGGCTCGCTGGACAACTACACCAAAGGGTCGGTTGAAATCATCAGCGGCCAGGCCAGTCACTACGCCTTTTCCAATATTTTTGAAGTGGCCGATCAATCCAGCCCTTACGAAAAGGTCGTGGTCGGTTACAACCTCGGCTACGTCGTCGAAACCCTGCGCGCCGAAGGCCAGTCGCCCTGGTACACCGCAGCACACGACGAGTTCGCCATCGTCATGGACGGTGAAGTGCGCGTGGACTTCCTCAAGCTCGATGCGCCATTGAAGGCCGGCGAGGGCACTCACCTGGCGGGTGAAATGCCGGCGGGCAAGCCGATGGGCTACCTCCTGCTCAAGCGCGGCCATCAATGCCTGCTGCCGGTCGGCAGCGCCTATCGCTTCGAAGCCAGTCGCCCGGGCGTGATCCTGCTGCAGACCATCAAAGGCCCGTTGTCGGTGGAGAAGTGGGCAGAGATCTGCTTCAAGTGATCTGCCCGGCCCGACCGTCCAACCCACAACAACAAGAGGAATCCCGCCATGGCCATGCTTGAAACCGCTGCCGAAACCGCCCACTTTGCCGACGACGAAGTCCAGGCCAGCGCGCCCCACGCCGTCACCGGCTACCGCTCATTCAAACTCGGCGCCTTCGAACTGTCGCGCGACGAGTATTTCGCCCGCATCACCTGGCCGGCCAAGGGCCAGACCCGCTCGCACCTGATTCCGGTCGACGCCTTCCTGCGCGCCATGATGCGTGATGTCGCCTGGGGCTTTTTTTATGGCTGGGTCAACTTTGACCACGTCATCGGCACCCGCAACTACTACGGCAAGGTCGACCTGTACGCCGGCACCTTCAACGGCACGCTCAAGGCGGCCGGGGTCAATTACACCGAAAACTTCGAAACGCCGCTGATCATGGCCACCTTCAAGGCTATCCTGCGGGACTGGACCAACGCCACCTTCGACCCTTTTGCCGCCCCGGAAGAAACCGGTAGCGCATTCGGCCGCAAGAACGGCGACAACATCGAAGCCATCGAGCGCTCCCGCATCGCCACCCAACGCATGCCGGGCCTGAAGAATGACTCGCCGCTGCGTGACGACCTGCCGGTCAACCGCCAGTTCATCGACGTGCCACAGGACGAACCGGAAGTCCATGCCGCCGAAGACTTCGAGGGCGAACTGCATGCCTTCAACCTGTTCAAGTACCTGTCGCGCTCCGACGTGACCTGGAACCCGTCGGTGACCTCGGTGTGCAAGGCCAGCCTGTTCTGCCCGACCACCGAGGAATTCATTCTGCCGGTGTTCCACGGCAACGATCGTATCGAGTGGTTCTTGCAATTGTCCGACGAAATCATCTGGGACGTCGGCGACAAGGACGACGGCAATCCCCGTGCGCGCATCACCATGCGTGCCGGCGACATCTGCGCCATGCCCGCGGACATCCGTCACCAGGGCTACTCGACCAAACGCTCGATGCTGATGGTCTGGGAAAACGCCACGCCGAACCTGCCGCAACGCTACGAAAGCGGTGAACTCAAGCCGTATCCGATCGAGTTCTAGGACCTTGTGTCCAGCCCGGCCCCGCGCCGGGCAAAGCGCCCGAGAATCACTTCATCAAACACTGCGCCAGCCGCGCGGTGCGAGGAAACCATTATGCAAAATCAGCTCTATATCGATGGCCGCTTCGTGGATGCCGTCGCCGGCGGCACCATTGACGTGGTGTCGCCCCACGACGGTACGTTGATCACCCGCATCGCCGCCGCCGAAGCCGCTGACATCGACCTGGCCGTTGCCGCCGCCAAACGTGCCTTCCCGGCCTGGTCGGCCCTGGGGGCCGCCGAGCGCGGGCGTCTGTTGCTCAAACTGGCGGACAGGATCGAGGCGTGTAGCGAAGAGCTGGCCCAGCTCGAATCCCTCAATACCGGGCACCCGCTCCGAGACTCCCGTGGCCTCGACGTGCCGCGCACGGCGGCGTGCTTCCGTTATTTCGGCGGCATCGCCGACAAGATCGAAGGCTCGGTGATTCCGGTCGAAGCGGGGTTCCTCAACTATGTGCAACGCAAGCCGATTGGCGTGGTGGGGCAGATCGTGCCGTGGAACTTTCCGCTGATGTTCACCAGCTGGAAAATGGGCCCGGCGCTGGCGGCGGGCAATACCATCGTGATCAAGCCTTCGGAAATCACCCCGTTGTCGACCTTGCGCATCGTCGAGCTGATGACCGAAGTCGGCTTCCCCAAAGGCGTGGTCAACGTGGTGCCGGGTTACGGCCATACCGCCGGGCAAGCACTGGCCGAACACCTCGATGTGGGCAAGATTGCCTTTACCGGTTCAACCGCCACCGGGCGTCGTATCGTCGAAGCCTCCCAAAGCAACCTCAAGCGCATCCAGCTGGAACTGGGCGGCAAGGGCGCCAATATCGTGTTCGAGGACGCCAACCTGGAAGCGGCGGTCAACGGCGCGGCCTGGGCGATCTTTCACAACCAGGGCCAGGCCTGCATCGCCGGCTCGCGACTGATACTGCACAAAGACATCGCCGACCGGTTCCTGGAGCGTTTTATCGCCCTGGCCAAGTCCATCCGCCTGGGCGATCCCCTGGACCCGGAAACGGAAATGGGGCCGCTGACTTCGGCGCTGCATCGCGACCGTGTGCTGGCGTACATCGATATTGCCATCGAGCAGGGCGGCAAGATCCTTGCCGGCGGCAAGGCACCGGACGACAAGGCGTTGGCCAATGGATTTTATGTCGAACCGACGGTGGTCGAGGCCAAGCCCGGTGATCGCGTTTGCCAGGAGGAAGTCTTCGGCCCGTTCGTGACCGTGGTGCGTTTCAGCACTGATGAAGAGGCCCTGGCCATCGCCAACGACTCCGAATACGGACTGGGCAGCGGCCTGTGGACGCAGAACCTGAGCCGCGCACACAAAATGGCCGACGCGATTCACGCCGGCATGTGCTGGATCAACTGCTACAAACGGGTCAACCCGGGCAGTCCGTTTGGCGGTGTCGGCCAATCCGGTTACGGTCGGGAAATGGGTTTTGAAGCGATCCACGATTACACCGAGGCCCGTTCGGTCTGGGTCAATGTCGACGCCAACATCCCGCCGTACTACAAACGCTGAGGCCTGCCATGAATCCATTCGTTTACCAAAGCCTGCCGACCCGTGTGGTGTTCGGCTGGGGCAAGCTCTCGGCGCTGGCGGAAGAAATCGAGCGATTGGGCGCCCGGCGCGCGCTGATTCTCACGACGCCGGAACAACACGGGCTCGGCGAGCAGGTCGCCGCGTTGCTCGGTGATCGTGCGGCCGGGGTCTATCCCAAAGCCGTGATGCACGTTCCGCTGGAAGTGGCACAAGCGGCGCGCATCGAGGCGGCGCGGCTGGACGCCGATTGCTGCGTGGCCATTGGCGGTGGCTCGACCATCGGCCTGGGCAAGGCGATCGCGATGGATTCCGGCCTGCCGATCGTGGCGGTGCCGACCACCTACGCCGGTTCCGAGATGACGCCGATCTACGGGCTGACCGAAAACCGCCTGAAGAAAACCGGGCGAGATCCCAAAGTCCTGCCCAGGACAGTGATCTACGACCCGCAATTGACCCTGACCCTGCCATCGCAGATATCTGCCTGCTCGGGCATGAACGCCATGGCCCACGCGGTCGAGGCCCTGTACGCCCAGGACGCCAACCCGATCATCGGTTTCATGGCTGAAGAGTCGATTCGCTCACTGGCGCAGGCGTTACCAGGTGTGGTCAGCAATCCCGATGACCCCGAGGCGCGCAGCCAGGCGTTGTATGGCGCGTGGCTGGCGGGCATTTGCCTGGGCTCGGTCGGCATGGCCTTGCACCACAAGCTCTGCCACACCTTGGGCGGCACGTTCAATTTGCCCCATGCCCAGGCGCACGCCATCGTCTTGCCCCATGCTGCGCATTACAACCGCGAAGCGGCGGCGGGGCCATTGCAACGGGCTGCACGCGCGTTAGGCGGGAGTGAGGCGAGTGAGGTCGGTGCCTTGTTGTACGCACTGAACCAGAAACTGGGTATTCCACTGGCATTGGCGGACATCGGCTTTCCGGCAAACGGCCCGGTGGAAGCCGCACAAATCGCCTGCGCCAGTCCTTACTACAACCCACGGCCGTTTGAACAAGGTCCGATTGAGGCGTTGTTGAACCGTGCTCTGAAAGGTCAGGCCCCAGCCTGATCTGCCGGCCACTCTTATCCTCGTCGGAATAACAACAATGACCGATAAAGACAAAGCCATAGAGTCACTGATCTCCCAACAGGCAGTGAACAGCTTCAACGATGCGCCCAACGCGCGTTACAAACAGATCATGCAAAGCCTGGTGCACCACCTGCATGCGTTTGTCCGCGAGGTCGAATTGACCGAGCAGGAGTGGTTCGAAGGCATCGGTTTTTTGACCGACACCGGGCACAAATGTGATGGCCTGGTGCGCCAGGAATTCATTCTGCTGTCGGACACCCTGGGCATTTCGATGCTGGTCGATGCGATCAACCATCGGCACAGCGCAACGGCCACCGAAACGACCGTGTTCGGGCCGTTCTACATCGAAGGCATGCCCGAGCGCGAGTTCGGCGAAAACATGGCCTTCACGCCGGGCGAGCCGGCACTGGTACGCGGGCGTGTGGTGGATACCCAGGGCAACCCGCTGGCCGATGCGGTGCTCGACGTCTGGCAAACCGCCGAGAACGGCATGTATTCAGGGCAAGACGTCGAACAGCCGTTCGGTAACTTGCGCGGGCGTTATCGCACTGACGCCGATGGCTACTTTGCGATTCGCACGATTGTCCCTGTGGCCTACCCGATACCGACCGATGGCCCGGTGGGGCGCATGCTCGATGCCGCCAACCGTCATGCGTGGCGGCCCGCGCACCTGCATTTCATGATCGAGGTGCCGGGTTATCGCAAGCTGGTGACGCACCTGTTCAATCACGATGATCCGTACCTGGCGTCCGATGCGGTGTTTGGCGTCAAGCATTCGTTGCAGGTGATCTACGAGGACCGCCGCACCCATGACATGTTGTCCGCCAGCCTGGGTATGGACGTGCCGTTCAAGCGTGCGAGTTACGAATTCGTCATGGAGAAAGCGTGACTCATGGGCCAGTTCTTTGCGGTATTCGCCACTGACCATCCGGACTCGCTGGCTTTGCGTCAGCGTCTGCGGCCCAGGCACCAGGCGCATTTGCGTGCCACCGGCGACCATCGGGTGGTTGTGCGGCTCGGTGGACCCATCCTCGACGATGCCGGCACGGCGATGAATGGCACGTTGCTGGTCATCGAGGCGGGCAGCCTGCTTGAGGTGGAAGCGTTCATGCAGGACGATCCCTATGTGCAGGCGGGCCTGTTCGCCAGCATTCAGATTCGCCCCTGGCACTGGAGCCTGGGCAACCCGGAACTGCGCGGGTTTCCATGACTACCATTACCTTGTGTCAACTCGATGATATTGCCGATGGCGGGGCGTTGGGACTGCCGCAGCATCGGCAATTGCATCCCGCCGGGCTGGTGGCGGTGCGCCAGGGTGAACAGGTATGGGTGTACGTCAACCGTTGCCCGCATTTTTCGGTGCCGCTGGACTTCAATCCGCAGCAATTCTGTACCTACCGAGGCAAGGTCCTGATGTGCGCCCATCACAGCGCAATGTTTCGTTTCGCCGACGGGCACTGCATCGACGGCCCGTGTAAAGGCGCGCAACTGGAGTCTGTACCGGTGCGTTGGGTCGACCGCCGACTGGTGATGGACATCGAGCCCACCGTCGGTCAGTAACCGGGTGGTTGTCGGAGGCTGATCTAAACTCCTTTGGGGGTGAACCACGGTCATCCGGAGGTCATCATGAAAAAGTTGTCACCCATCACTCTGTGCCTTGCCTTGTCGGTTTTCAGTGCCCCGGGATGGGCGCAAACGGTGGTGCCGCTGAAAGGACAAAGTTCGCAACAAACCCAGGCCGACATCAACGAATGCAACAGCATCGCCGCCAGCCAGAGTGCCTCGACGACTTCCACGCCTTCCGGCGGGAGGGTCAAGGGCGCTGCTGTCGGGGCCGCTGCCGGCGCGACCGCGGCCCAGGTGCGCGGCAATCAGCACGACGAGGCGTATGACCGCGTCGATAGTGATGTGCAACAGCAATACCGCCAGAACCGCGCCAAGGAGACGGCGGCGGCCGGCGCCGTGGTCGGTGCTTCACGTCAGCGCCAGGAACGCCGGGAGCAATCGAAAACCACCCAGGCGAACACTGCGACGGCCTACACCAGTTGTTTGCAGGGCAAGGGTTATCAGGTCAACCCTTGAATCGGGTGCAGATAACACTGTGTGCATATCCGTTGCTGCGGTAACGGCGACTTAGGGTTTCGCCCTTACGGCGACTCACTTTTTTTACAAGCGCCTAAAAAAAGTAAGCAAAAAAACGCT